>CACZQK010000033.1 GCA_902783315.1 uncultured Erysipelotrichaceae bacterium
ACAGAATCGGGAAGTACAATTTATCCAGGGGCAAGTACAACTGAAGGTATCCAAATTCCTAACGTAGAAAGGGCAGCACAAAAAGGAACTGTTAAAACCCCATCCACATCCACAGGTACTGGCACAGCTGAGGACCAATTTAAAACAGATGACGATTCAAATAATGATACAACAGGAAATGACGATTCTAATAATAATAATAATAATAACAATAATAATAATAATAACAATAATAATAATAATGATAATAATAATAATGATAGTTCAGGTGATAGTTCAGGTGGAGGCTCAAGTGGAGGCTCAAGTGGCAGTGCGACTGCACCAGCATATCAACAACCGGTTTCGTCACCAACTCCAGAGCAACCAAAAGATCCTGTTACTCCTGTTTTACCAGCTAAACAAGAATCTCAAAAAACTGCTGAACCAGTTCAGCAACAACCAGCAACTGAACAACCAGCAACTGAGCAATCAGTGGTTAATATAACGACACCGCCAAGTACAACACCGGTAACAGAAAGTACCGTTCAACCTCCATCATATCATACAGGTGGTGGATATAGTGAAAGCGCAGGATATACTCCAGCAGTTGAACAACCTATTGAACCATTACCAACAGATGCAACTGATGGAAATAGTATTGAAGACATAATGAATGAAACATCAACTTCAATTGATGATATAATAAAAGGAAACAAATATACAAAGATTCCGACATCTACAACTCCAATAAAGAAACCAACTCCTAATAGTGGAGGTAGTGCTGTAATTCCGATTGCAGCAGGACTAAGTGCAGCAGCTGCAGCTGGAATTGGAGCAAAAGCATATATCGATAGAAAAAATAATAGTGATAATGGTGATGATGAAGAGGAGTTTGAAGACGATTGGTCTGAAGGAACCTCAACAATCGATTATGCTGATAATATAGAAAATACTGATGAAGAAGAAAAGTTTTTATCAGATGATGACATATATGAAGAAGAAAAATATGGTGCTAGAAGTAGTGAAGAACTAACTGATTTGCAATAAAGAGGGAGGAAATAGATATGGAAATTGAATCAAAGTTTTTACCAATAGGAACAGTTGTATTACTTAAAGGTGGAAAAAGAGAATTAATGATTACTAGTTATTGCATTATGCCAAGTGGCGATGTATATGATAAAAATGGAAAGGTTGATGTTACTGGACAAGTTTTTGATTATGGTGCATGTTTCTATCCAGAAGGAATGGTAACAAGTGATCAATTATTCGCATTCAACCACGAACAGATTGAAAGAGTTTGTTATATGGGTTATAAAACTCAACAACAAATTGACGTTTCTAATATGCTAAAAAGTGGCTTAGAAGAAATGAAAAAATCACAATCTGAAGGTCAACAACAAGGACAAGAAACGAATAATGAGGAAGGTACTGAATAACCTTCCTTTTTTCTTTAACTCGTTTTTTCATAAAAAAGAATAGTATTGAAAAATAAAAAAAAATAGATTATAATTACATACAGATGCAAAGAATCTGAGGAGTATTTATAATCTTCTTTTATAGAGAGTCTATGTTAAGGTGAAAATAGATAAAGAAGTATAAAGAAGGTAGCAGAGGAGCATAATTTCTGAATCTAGTAAGAAGTTCCGGAAAGTCCCGTTAAAGATATTAAGCTACTGTATAGTAGAAAATAAGGTGGTACCGCGAATAATTCGTCCTTTGAGTGTCACTTTTTTTTTGCAGAAAGAAGTCTTTATTTTCTTTAGATAATATTTTTTTCAAAGGTGGTTTGAAATATGGATATAGAAAAAGCAATAATAGAATTTAAAAATTACACTAACGAATATTTAAAACATGGAAAAATGATGAAAATTCGTCTGAATCACACATTTAAAGTTGCAGACTTATGTGAAATGTTAGCAAGAGCACTAAATTTGTCAGATGAAGAAATATTTATCTCAAAAATAATAGGACTCTTGCATGATATAGGAAGATTTGAGCAGTGGCGACTTCAACAAAATGTATCAGATATTAATGGCCTGGATCATGCAGATTTAAGTGTCGAGGTTTTGCAAAAAGATAATTATATTAGAAAGTATATAGAAAATAAAAACTATGATGAAATAATAATGAAGAGCATAAAATATCATAATAAATATGCTATTCCCAAGGATTTAACCCATAAAGAGACAACATTTTTAAAGATAATAAGAGATGCTGATATGATTGATCTTTTAAGAATGTATATAGAAGATTTAGAAATAGAATTAGATACTGAATTTACAGAAGAAATTATAAAAACACTATTTAGTAAGAAATTAGTTGATGTTAAAGATATCAAAAATAATACGGATATGCAATCCAAACCATTAGGATTTGTTTTTGATATGAATTATAACTATACTTTTAAATATATAAAAGAAAAAGGATATTATGATAAATTAATAGCAAGATACAAAAACAAAACAAACAATGAAAAATTAAAAATCCAATTAGAAGAAATTAATAATATTATTAACAATTATATAGAGGAGAATTTATATGTTAGATAAAAAGTATAATCATATAGAAGTAGAAAAAGAAAAGTATTTAAAATGGAAAGAAAAAGGTTATTTCAAAGCCGATAATAAATCAAATAAGACCCCATTCTGTATTGTAATTCCACCACCAAATGTTACTGGTAAATTACACATAGGCCATGCTTATGATACTGCTATTCAAGATGCTATTATTAGATATAAAAGAATGAAAGGTTTTGATACCCTATGGCTTCCAGGAATGGACCATGCAGCAATTTCAACAGAAGCAAAAGTTGTCAAAAAGTTAAAAGATGAGGGGATTGACAAATATGAATATGGTAGAGAAAACTTTTTAAAAGCTTGCTGGGATTGGACTCGTGAATATGGAGATAGTATTCGCGCTCAATGGGGAGCGTTAGGATTATCAGTAGATTATACAAGAGAAAGATTTACTTTAGATGAAGATTTAAATAGAGCAGTTCGAAAAGTATTTGTAGATTATTATAATAAAGGTCTAATCTATAGAGGAGAAAGAATTATTAACTGGGATCCAGTTGCTAAAACAGCTTTATCAAATGAAGAAGTTATTTATAAAGAAGAAAAAAGTGCTTTTTATCATTTGAAATATAAACTAGAAAATTCTGATGATTATCTAGATGTAGCAACAACACGTCCAGAGACTTTATTTGGTGATACAGCAGTTGCTGTTAATGAGAAAGATAAAAGATATAAAAGATTTGTTGGAAAAAATGTCATATTACCTTTAATGAATAAAAAAATTCCAGTCATAACAGATGAACATGCTGATATGAATAAAGGAACTGGTTGTGTAAAAATTACTCCAGCCCATGATCCTAATGACTTTGAAGTAGGAAATAGACATAATCTTGAAAGAATTGTCATCATGAATGATGATGCCACAATGAATGAAAATGTTCCGAAAAAGTATCAAGGAATGACTCGTGAAGAATGTCGTGAAGAATGCCTAAAAGACTTAAAAGAACAAGATTTGCTTCTAGAAATAGAACCATTAGTACATGAAGTTGGACATAGTGAAAGAACCAATGTCATGGTAGAGCCAATGATTAAAGAACAATGGTTTGTTAAAATGGCTCCTCTTGCTGAAAAAGTATTAAGCTTCCAAAATAACAAAGATAAAAAAATTAACTTTGTCCCAAAAAGATTTGAAAAAATACTTAGGCACTGGATGGAAATATCCTATGATTGGTGCATTTCACGTCAATTATGGTGGGGACACAGAATTCCAGCCTGGTATAAAGATGGAGAAGTCTATGTTGGAATGGATGCCCCAACAGGAACTGGTTGGGTACAAGATGAAGATGTCCTTGATACATGGTTCTCATCTGCTTTATGGCCATTTTCTACATTAGGATGGCCAGAAAAAACAAAAGATTTAGAAAGATACTTCCCAACAGATTGCTTAGTAACGGGGTATGACATTATTTTCTTTTGGGTAGCAAGAATGGCTTTTCAATCAGAATATATTATGGATAATCGACCATTTAAAGATTGCGTAATTCATGGCCTAATCCGCGATAAACAAGGAAGAAAAATGTCTAAGTCTTTAGGAAATGGTGTAGACCCATTTGATATGGTAGAAAAATATGGAGCAGATTCATTAAGATATTATTTAGCTACAGATGGCTCTATGGGAATGGATTTAAGATTTGATGAAGTAAAATTAACTTCAACATGGAACTTTATCAATAAGATTTGGAATGCTTCAAGATTTGCTTTAATGAACATTGAAAACATAAAAGAAATAAAATTAGATAAACTAAAAAATGAAGATAAATGGATTCTAACAAAATATGAGAAAACACTCAAAAATGTAACAAAACATATGGATAAATATGAATTTAATTTAGCAGGATCAGAAATATATGATTTCACATGGAATTATTTCTGTGATTATTATATTGAAATGGCAAAATACTCTTTAGAGGATGAAAAAACAAAATCCACCTTATGCTTTGTTTTAACAGGAATCTTAAAAATGCTACATCCATTTATGCCATTTGTTACAGAAGAAATTTATCAAATGTTACCGGTAAAAGATTCTGAATCTATTATGATTTCAGAATATCCGAAATACAACAAAGAATTAGTCTTTGAAAATGAATCAAAAGCTGTAACAGATCAAATAGAATTTATTAAAAACTTTAGAAATATTAAAGCAGAAAACAATATTACAAAAGATATGAAAGTAATGTTTGATACAGAAGATGATAATGATTTAATTGTTAAAATGCTAAAAATAAAAGATAATATTATTAAAAAACCATTAGGTATGAAAGCTTACAAAGTATTTTCTACTCGAATAAAAGCCCAAATTTTCTTTGAAAAGATTGAAACAGAAGCAGAAAAAGCACTAAAACAAACTCAAATTAAAGTTCTAAAATCATCGATAGAAAGAAGAGAAAAATTATTATCAAATCCAAATTATGTAAATAAGGCTCCAAAAAATATCGTAGAAATGGATAGACAAAAACTAAAAGATGAAAAGAAAAAATTAGAAGATTTAATGAAATAAAGGATACAAATATGTATCTTTTTTTGATATACTTTAATAGAATAGAAATATAGTCGAGGTGTAGTATATGCAAAAAATAAAGAACTATTTAACTGCAGCTGGAGTAATTAATTTTTTAATAGGGATTTTGACCTTGAATAATACATTTGTTTATAGTATTGTTCTTTTTATAACTGGAATATTTTTTTTAAATTTAAGTCAACAGGATGAAGAAAAAATAAAAAAATGCAAAACCACTCTCTTCACATTAAGTATTATCTTTATTTTTCTAAATATTTTTGCCAGCATTTGTCTATTTTTATGTAGCGATAAAATATCAGAATATGAAAAAACAAATAAATCGCCAAATCCTCCTCCAACGAAAATAAAGAAAATAATAGATCCAGAAACAAAGAAAATAGATATTCTCTTAAAACTAGGAGTTTTCATGGTTTTTATTTCAGCCATTTTATTCACAACAACATCTTGGAGTTTTCTAAAGGATTCCCATAAAATAAGTGGTTTATTGTCTTTTGGATGCCTATTTTTAAGCCTTTCCTTTTTAACTGAAAAGAAGTTTAAATTATATCGTTCATCTTATGTATATTGGATTCTCAGTATGTTATTTTTTTCTTTAATGATAGTAGGAAATATCTATCTTGGAATAAATGGATTAAGCTATACTTCTAATTTAAAAAATTTTGCCATATTTTTAACATTTTTTACAGTTGCAGGCCTATCGATAGCCACATATCTTAAATTTTCAAAAGATTATTTATTATATATCACATATGCAAGTATTTTACTAAGTATTAGTCATTTATTACTTTTTCTTATACAAGAACCGATAATGGTCATTATAATAATATCAAGTTTATTATTTGCGATAAATGTAATAGCATCTAAAAAAAGTATTTTATTTTATTTTAGTAAAATAGTATCTTATCTAATGATTGTTTTTATAATACAAAATATAGCAGATGAAATTCTTACTTTAATAGCAGTTCTTATCAATATAGCCAACTTAGCATATTTACCAATAAAACAAAAATTTATGGAAGATTCCCTTATTAGTTTAATCCTAATCTATGCATTAATTATATATAAAGGAGTCACGATTAATACAGAAAATACGTCATTCGTTTGCCTAGGAATCTTTTTAATAACAAGCTTATACACCTTTTTTATGAGATTAAAATACCCTCAAGAAAAAAAATATAATGATATAAATTATATTATTTATAGTATATTAACAATATTGCTCTCTTTATCAACTTATGAATTTCCATATGGTGCCATTGCCTTATTTGAATCAAATACAATTATTAATCTTTTAATATCAGTAATTTACTTTACGGGAAATACAATACTTTCCCTTAAATCAAAGAAAAAAGAATTAGTTACTTATTTTTCACCATTATCTATTTTTTTAGTAAGTGCCTCTATATTTTATAAAGAAACGTTTAGTGTGATTTTCTCTTTAACAACTATCATCTATTGCCTTTATCATTATTGCTATAAAGATAGTAATTTAAAAAAAATTTATTTATACGCTGCTATGATAGGAGTAGGGATAGGATTTCTATTAAATAAAACAACATTTTCAGCTATCCTAACCCTTTTATCAAGTTCATATTTATTTTACAAAAGTTTATTAATAGAAGAAAACCACCAAGCAAAGGAAAATCTAATACTTTCATGCATCCTATTTATTGCAAGTATTTATAATATATTAGTTCCAATAAATATCTTAAATATGGGTAAAATAATACCTTCAATTATCATGATTTGGATATTAATAATCATAACACAGTTAAGTAATAAAGAAATTATTAAAAACATAAGCCTCTTTGCAATAGTAGTTCCTATTTATAATATTATGATAGAATTAACTTCTAATATGATATATCACCATATAATGATTAGTATTTTAATTCTATACATAACATTCTTAATTATAAAATTTATTTGTAAAAAAGAGGAAGATAAAAATATTACTGGTTTAATGGGAATTATATTTGCTGTTTTAGAAGTAGCATTCATATCAAATTACACAATTGGAATCTACATTGGAACAATTGGAATAATAACAATTCTAGTCGGATATTATAAAAAGAAGCAAACATATTTTTTCAATACAGGTATTATAATTACTATTACAAATATAATATATCAACTAAAAATATGGAATCAAATTCCATTTTGGCTATATTTACTGCTAGGGGGACTGTCAATTATTGGCTTTGTAACATATAAAGAAATGAAGAAGAATAAAAAAAATGAAGAATGACAAATAAAATGTCATTCTTTTTACAATTCATTTCGACAAGATATTTAAAAAAAAAGTGGTAAAGTAAGTTCGGTGATAAAGTGAAGAAAATATTAATAAAGGGACTATGTCTCATTATAATTGGATTTTTAATAGGAGAAATCATATTTGGAAGCAAAAAAAATTATTTTAATAAATTAAAAAATAGTGAAACATATTATTTTCTTCAAGAAGGGGTTTATTCAGATCAAAACATTTTAAAAAATAATCTAAAAAAAATAAATGAAAAGATAATAGATTATCAACAAAACAAGTACTATGTTTATGTAGGAATTACAAAAGATAAAGAGGTATTAGACAAATTAACAAAAATTTACCAAAAAAATGGTTTTGATATTTATCCGAAGGAAAAAAATATCATTTCAGAAGAATTTTCAACAAATGTTAGTCAATTTGACTTGTTAATAAAGCAAACAACTGAAGAGTCACAGATCCTAACAATTGAAAAAGTTGTATTAGCAAATTATGAAGAAATTATAAAAAAAGAGTAGTAAAGAAGATATTTTGCAAATAATAAAGTAGAGGTGTATATGAGTTACAAAATAAAAGAATATCCAAAAGAAGAAAGGCCAAGAGAAAGATTAAAAATAATAGGAAGAGAAAACTTAACAGATAAAGAAATTGTAGCAATCATTCTAAAAAGTGGAACAAAAGAGAAAAATGTTGAAGAAGTATCACTAGAACTATTAAAAAAATATAGTCTCATCAACTTTAAAGAATTAACAATAGAAGAGATAACTTCAATAAAGGGAATAGGAGAAATAAAAGCTATTGAATTATTAGCAGCAATAGAGCTAGGAAAAAGAATATATTTACGAGATAGTAAAAAACTAAAAAAATTAGAAAATGCAAAAAAGATATGGGAAGATGCAAAATATTTAATGAATGATTTAAAACAAGAATACTTTTATTGTTATTACTTTAATAATAAACAGGAATTAATAAAAAGAAAATTAATATTCATAGGAACAGTAAATAGTACCATCACTCATCCCAGAGAAATTTTTAAAGAAGCTTACTTAACAAGTGCTTCTACAATTGTGTGTCTTCATAATCATCCATCTAATGATACAACTCCTAGTAAAGCAGATATTATCTTTACAAAAGAACTAATGAAAATAGGAAAAATACAAGCTATCCCAGTAATTGATCATATTATTGTAGGAGAAGACAACTATTATAGTTTTTATGAACATCAAGATATTTTAAATCTTCAATTGTAAGTAAAAAGAAATTATATTATAATTAAGAAAGTGAGATGATTATATGAAGAAACAAAAGAAAAGAAAAGTTGTCATAATTTCCATTTGTAGTGTTCTAACAGCTCTTTTAATTATTTCAATTATTTTAGACCGAAAAACAGGAAAAATAGAAAATATATTAAAAGATGGAGTAATGATAGTAAACAAAGTAATTATGTATCCATTTACCGCATTGAACAAAGAAAAAAATCAAACCCAATCAGAGAGCTATTTAATTCAAAAAAATGTAAATTCTTCTTTAGAAAAAGAAATACAAGAATTAAAAGAAGTTTTAGAATTAAATAAAACACTAACAGAATATACACCAATTAATGCTACTATTCTAAGCCGAAATAAAAGTTATTGGTTTAATACATTAACAATTGATAAAGGAAAATCATCAGGAATTAAAAAAAATATGGCCGTTATTACAAAAAAAGGTTTAGTTGGTAAAATAAATAAAGTATCAGATAACTCTAGTGAAATAAAATTAATTACTTCTGATGATATCAATTTTAAAGTAAGTGTTACAATAAAAACTAATGAGATAGATAATTATGCAATATTAAATGGGTATGATAAAAAAACAGGCTGCATAAAAGCAACAGGAATTGATAAAACAACAGAAATAAAAAAAGATGATATTGTTCTAACAAGTGGACTAGGAGATATGTTTCCTGGAGGAATTTATATTGGATCTGTTGAAAAAGTAGAAAGTGATAAATATAATTTAAGTAAAAATGTATATGTAAAAACATATCAAGACTTTAATGATATTCATTATGTAACAGTCTTAAAGGTAAAAAAATGATTCCTATAATTATCATAATAATCTCAATCTTAATAGATGGCATATTAACAAACTTTCTACCATATTTAGTAAACGATTTATCAATTTTTACTCCATTATTAACAGTTGTATCAATTTTTATTATCTATCCATTTTATAGAAAACAGAATAAAAAGTATTATAAAACAGTATTTCTAATAGGAATAATTTATGATTTATTTTATACCAATTTATTATTCTTTAATGCTATTCTATTTTTGATAATTGCTTTAATATCAGTTTTTATACATAAACATTATGAAGTGTCTTGGTTCAGTATAATAATTTATATTGCTTTAATTATTTCCATCTATGAAATATTGACAGGAGGAATAATCTTTATGTTTAAATTAGTACCAATATCAATAAATAAAATAATTTATAAAATCTCACACAGTCTATTATTAAATATAATTTATATAGAAATAATCTATGTAATATTGAAATTAATACCTAAAAAATACAAAAAAATAAGTATAAACTAAATACTTATTTTTTGTATTATTATTCTCTAAAGATTCATATATTTAAAAAAAAGGAGAAAATATATGAATAAAAGAATAGAAAAAAGATTAGTACTCAAAAAACACATTAAAAGACAATGCTCTAAATTTTTATTAACAATCATACTAATGCTGATAGGAATGATTTTTCTAAAGCAAAATCCAAATAAAGAAAAAATAATGAAAGAAACACTATATGAAAAAAGTATTCCCTTTCAAAAAATAAAATTAAAATATGAAAAATATTTTGGAAAAATTCTCTCCACAGAAAAAAGTATCAAAAAAACAGAACCAGTTTTTAAAGAAAAGTTAACTTTTGAAAAAGTTGAATCCTATAAAGACGGAGCAAAATTATATGTTACAAATCATTACATGGTTCCAACACTAGAAAGTGGAGTAATTATATATATTGGAGAAAAAGATTCTCTAGGACATACAATTGTTATAGAACAAATAGATGGGGTTGACACTTATTATTCAAACATAAATAGTAATATAAAATTATATGATTATGTAGAAAAAGGAGAGCTACTGGGAGAAACAAACAATAATACACTTTTTTTAGCATTTCAAAAAAACGGAGAATACTTAGACTATAAAAAATATATTTAAAGTAAATTGTTTAGTATATGCATTTGCAATTCTTTCTATTATAACTGGATCATTTAAAGAGTTCATAATTATTACATTTTTAATTATTATCCACGAAATAGGTCATAGCAGTATTGCTTATCTTTTCAAAATAAAAGTAAAAGAAATATATCTTTATCCTTTAGGTGGAATTTCAAAGTTTGAGATGGATTTAAATACTCATACATTAAAAGAACTATCTATTTTAATAGGAGGACCTGTATTTCAATTTTTAGCATATTTCATTTTGCTAAAAATACTACCAGAAAAAGAACAATTAATAAAGTTTTACCACTATGGAATCCTTTTTTTTAATTTGTTACCCATATATCCCCTGGATGGAGGAAAAATAATAAGACTATTTTTAGAATTATTTATACCCTATAAAAGCAGTTATCAACTAATAATGAAAAGTAGTTACATAATGGTAATAATAATAGGAATAGTTGGAAAAAACATTCAAATAAATGGAATAGTAATGATTATATTTTTACTAATCTTAATCACAAAAGAAAAACATAAAATAGAGTATATTTATAATAAATTCTTATTAGAAAGATATATCAGAAAGTATTACTTTTTGAAAAGTAAAATAATTTTTAATGAAAATAATTTTTATAAAAATAAAAAACATATTTTAAAAATAAATGAAAATTATATCTTAGAAAAAGACTATTTAAAAAGAAAATATCAAATAAATTATAAAAAACATTGACATTTGCCTCATTGCTTTGCTATAATTCAATTACTGGTTGCAATTAAACCAAGTAATGGGGCATTAGCTCAGCTGGGAGAGCGCCACGTTTGCACCGTGGAGGTCAGCGGTTCGATCCCGCTATGCTCCACCA
>CACZQK010000034.1 GCA_902783315.1 uncultured Erysipelotrichaceae bacterium
CTCATGTGTACCATTTAATGATGAAAGTAGTTGGGAAGGAATAATTAACTCTGTTAAAAATAATAATACAGAATGTATGAATGTAGGGGATATGAAAACTATTGATATGGGAACACTTGGTACTCATACCGTAAGAATAGCTAATAAATCAACACCAAGTGAATGTTCAGCTGAAGGATTTAGTGAGACCGCTTGTGGCTTCGTAGTAGAATTTGCCGATATCATCACAAAACATGCAATGAATAGTGATAGAACGGGAAATACTGATGGAACAGGAAATAAAGGTGGCTGGGAACATTGTGAAATGAGAGAGTATGTAAATAATGACATATATAATTTATTACCAGCAGAATTGAAAGAAGCTATACTAAATACTAAAGTAGTATCAGGAGGTGGCTACTTTGATTCAGAAAACCTCATAACAATTGATAAACTATATTTATTAGCAACTCATGAAATATGGGAAGATGACGATGAAGATATAAGTAGTGGGCTAGATTCTAGAGATAAAGGATATAATAATACAAGACAATTAGACTATTATAATGAGTTAGGAGTAATAAGTTCCTCTAGTCGCTTATTTACAAGAAAGAAATATAATGAATCAAATACTGAGTGGTGGACTCGTTCATCAGATCATTATAACAATAACAATTTCTACAATGAAAATGGTAGCGGTTATTATCCTACGAATCCATCTAATCATACGTTTGGTGTTTCGCCTGCTTTTAGGATTGGCTAGATTTTATACCTCCTCTTTTGATATTAAAAATGAGCAAAAATAGGAATTAAAACCTAAAATTGCTCATTTTTTAATAATTAATTACTTTATTATAAAATAGTCTAAAATATTTTATAAAAACTCTTTTAATCTATCTAAATATTTCTCCTGCATCATAATATACTCTGTACAAAGTTTATGAACTTTTTTATCCATTGTCTTATGATTTATAATTTTCTTACCTTCAATAATTCCCATATTAGTTCCTCTGATTAATAAATCTGCTAAGTTAGAAACACTAGTATTCATCATTGTATCCTTTTGAATACCATACCACGTCATTATTTTGGCCATAGTGCCTGTTTCATGAATATCTTTTGTAGTATAGTCTCTATATAATTTATTAATTCTCTCTGCTAAGTTTTCATATTCACTTTTTTGATTTTCTAACAGCTTTTTAAACTTTTCCTCTTTTACTTTAGAAAAGATAAAGTTTAAAGCATCAATTCCCATACAAGCACCCTTATGTAATTCATCTAATATATCAATATTATTATCCATCTAATCCCTCCTTTATTAGAATGATAAAAAAGGAAAAAAATATACTAGTTATTTTAAGAAAAAAATATTATAATAGAGTCAAAAAAAGAAAGGAGTAATTATATGTCAAAACAAATACCAACATTAGGAAAAGTTTGGCTAATAATCTTACTAATCCTTCAAGTATTAGGAGCAATTTTATCTTTTACTCTATATAATAAAAACATATTATATATTGCATTAGCGGTAGCAACTGCTATTGAAGCTATATTGATTCTTCTACTACTAAAAGGAAAAGGAAAAACTATTTTTGTTGCTTTTTTAGTTTGCCATTTCTTAAATGCAGCCTTATCTTTATATTTACAAAATATAGTGAAAGAATCTAATATGACAGCATCTTTAATAATTGGTACAATAATAGGATTGGCAATTAATTATGGACTAACATATTTATCAGTAAAAAACACTTTAACAAAAGAAGTTCAGTAATATGAACTTTTTTATTTGTAGAATAAGTTTAATATGTGATATAATAGCGTCATCGAAAGAAGGGATGATATGCCAAAAGTGGTTATTGGTATGAGTGGCGGTGTCGATAGTAGTGTTGCTGCTATAGTACTTCAAAAACAAGGGTATGAAGTAATTGGTTTATTTATGCGTAATTGGGATTCTTTAGCAGATGGAGAATTAAATGGACCAACAACTAAATCAGGTATTTGCCCTCAAGAAGAAGATTATAATGATGCTTTGGCTGTATGCCAAAAATTAGGAATAGTTCTTCATCGAAAAGACTTTGTAAAAGAATACTGGGATTATGTATTTACGTATTTTTTAGATGAATTAAAAAAAGGAAGAACCCCAAATCCAGATATTATGTGTAATAAATATATTAAATTTGATATGTTTGCTAAAGAAGCTAGAAAACTAGGTGCAGACTATATTGCAACAGGTCATTATGCTAGGATAAAAGACGGAAAATTACTTCGAGGGGTTGATAAAAATAAAGATCAAACGTACTTTTTATCACAGGTAGCAAGTGAGCAATTTAAAAATGTATTATTTCCAATAGGAGATATGGAAAAGAAAGAAGTAAGAAAAATAGCAGAAGAATATAATCTTGTAACGGCAAAGAAAAAAGATTCAACAGGAATATGTTTTATTGGAGAAAGAAATTTTAAAAACTTTTTAAAAAATTATTTACCAAATCAACCAGGTGATGTTATAAATATCGAAACGAATGAAAAAATAGGTAGACATATTGGGCTAATGAATTATACAATTGGACAAAGAAGAGGACTAAATATAGGTGGAACAGATGATAAAATGTTTGTCATAGGAAAAAATCTCGAAAAGAATATCTTATATATCTGTTTAGGAGAAGATAATGACTATTTAATAAGTACTTCTTGTGTAGTAGATCAAGTAAACTATTTAGGAGATAATAAAATAACTAAATGTACTGCAAAATTTCGTTATAGACAAGAAGATGTCAAAGTGGAACTGAAATGGTTGGATAATAATGAAGTATTGGTTAAATATCCACAAGGAGTAAAATCAGTAACCCCAGGACAAGCTTGCGTTTTTTACAATAATGAAGACTGCTTAGGCGGAGGTATAATTAAAGAAGTCCAAAAAGAAGGAAAAAAACTTTGGTATCTATAGGAGGTTTTTTATGGATCAAGACAAAATTGGAAACTTTATTAAGTCTATTCGTCTGGGAAATAATTTAACTCAGAAAGAATTAGCTGACAAATTAGGAGTAACTTACCAAGCGGTATCAAAGTGGGAAAATGGTAGGAATATTCCAGATTTATCTATTATAAAAAAACTATGTGATGAATTTGATATAGATATAGATGAACTATTAAATGGCGGAAAAAAACTAAAAGAAAAGGAACCTAATAAAATTATAAAAAATATAATTACAGCAGTATTAATAGTAACCGTATTATTCGGTATATATATTATTAACAACCTAAATAGTAATAAAAACTTTGAATTTAAAACAATTTCCTCTCAATGTAAGGATTTTAATATTACTGGAAGTGCAGCATATAATAAAGACAAAACATCAATTTATATTTCAAATATAGAGTTTTGTGGAAATAATGATAATGAAGAATATTATAGTATTGAATGTACATTATATGAAAATAATAACGATACTAAAACTAAAGTAAGTTCCTGTGATAGAAAAAAACACATTACTTTAAAAGATTATTTAAAAGATTTAGATATTAAAGTAAATAATTATTCAACTACATGTAAGAAATTTACTAGTAATACCTTATCTTTGGAAATACAAGCTATTAATAAAGATAATAAAACTATTACTTATAATATTCCAATAAAACTAAATGATGATTGCAAATAGTAGTCATCTTTTTTTGTGTGTGATATAATCTCTTTATAAAATAGAAAAGGAGAATTTTATGGAAAAGAAAAGTAATATAGGATTAAAGGTTGGGTTAATTATTTCAATACTATGTATTTTTGGATTATTAGGCTATATCATATATAATAAAATCCAAGAAAAAGAAAATAGAAATGCCCCTATAATAGATATTGAAAAGAGAACAGCTCTTAAAAAAACGGATATAGAGGATTTATTAAAAAGAATAGAAGAAATAAATATGGCATTATATGAAGAATATCCAATTAATGATGTTAATAAATTATCAACAAGAGCCGTTCTATCTATTGGTTTCAATAATATATATGGAGCATATTATGTACCATCTACTTATATTGAAAATCATATTAAATATATTATTGGTGATAATGTAAATATTAAACACGAAGATTATTTATGCAGCTATGATAATATAGCATTTTGGAAATATGAAGGAGACCATTATATTTTTAATCAAGAACATCCAGGACATGGAGGAGGATATGGCTATACAGTTTCTACATTCTTTAAAGATGCCTCTATGGATGATGATACTATAATAATTAACACCAATTTGTTATATGAGCCAGCATCAGATACAAGAGGGCCAATTACTTCATACAAAGATTTACCTAATAGTGATAAGATGGTAATTGAAAATATAGCAAGAGAAGATTTGCAATCAGAATATGAAAAAATTAAAGATTCTTTACCAACAACTACGTTCACTTTTAGGCGTAGTAAAATAGCTGGGTATAATTTAGAATCCATTGTTATAAAATAAACTCAACCAATTGTTGAGTTTTTTAAATAGATTAACAATAAAAAAACATGTATAATGATAAGTAGGTGATAGAATGAAAAAAAATAGAAAAGTAATATTAATAGTATTAATAGGGCTATTAATTATTAGTACTGGTTGCAGTAAGAAAGAAAAAAAACAAACAGATTCTGAAAGGTTTGCGGAAGAATACACATCCTTAAATGGAACAAAATCAGAAAGTGGTAAAACTATTAGAATACTATCAATATCAAAGGATAACCCATTTATTTATGCAACAGATGAAGAAATAGTAAAGAAAATAGAAAAGAAAGAAAGCTTTATTGTTTATTTTGGTTTTCCTACATGTCCATGGTGTAGAAGTATTTTAGAAGAACTAATAAAGGTAGCCAAAGAAAAAAACGTTGAGACAATTTATTATGTAGATGTTTTAAATATTAGAGATATAAAAGAAACAGATGATGAAGGTAATATCAAAACAACAAAAGAAGGAACAATGTCATATAAAAAATTAATAGAAGAATTAGATAATGTTTTAGAAGAATACACATTAAAAAAAGATGATAAAACGATAAGTGCAGGCGAAAAAAGAATATATGCTCCAAATGTAGTAGCAATCTCCAAAGGAAAAGCCATTCAATTAGAAACTGGGATTTCAGAAGAATTAAAAGATCCATATGGAAAACTAACAAAAGAAATGAAAGAATATTCTTATAATAAATTCAAATGCTTAATGGAATGTCTAGAAGCAGAAAGTACTACTTGCCAAAAGAATTCTTGCTAATAAAAAAGGAGGAACAATATGAGTAAGCCATTAGTTTTATGTATATTAGATGGTTGTGGAGTAAGAGAAGAAAATGATGGCAATGCATTTAAGAATGCAAGTAAACCAACATTTGATAAATTAATGAGCGAATATCCTCATTCAATTTTACAAGCCAGTGGAAAAGCAGTAGGTCTCCCAGAAGGGCAAATGGGAACAAGTGAAGTAGGACATATGAATATAGGTTCAGGAAGAATAGCAATTCAACCATTAGAAAATATTACAGCTGCAATAGAATCTAAGGAATTATTTAATAATAAAGAGATATTAGACGTAATTCATCATGTAAAAAGAAATCATTCGACATTGCATTTATTTGGATTATTATCTAATGGAGGAGTTCATTCTCACATTAATCATTTACTTGCATTATTAGATATGTGTAAAGAAAATAATATGACTAACGTCTCATTAGATATATGTTTAGATGGAAGAGACACGTATGAAAAAAGTGCCTTAACATATTTAGAACAATTAGATAAGAAAATGAAAGAGCTAAATATTGGATCTATTAATACAATATCTGGTCGTTATTATAGTATGGATCGTGATAATAACTTTGATAGATTAAAGTTGGCCTATGATGCTATTGTTTATGGAGAAGGCCCAAGATTTACTAGTTATAAAGAATTAATTGAAGAAAACTATAATAATAAAAAATACGATGAATTTGTCATTCCTGGAATAATTGATGCAAAACCATTAAATGACAATGATGGAATAATTGCCTTTAACTTTAGAAAAGATAGATTAAGAGAAATGTTTACATTATTCTCAAATCCAAGTGAATATGAACCACAAGCAAACGAGAAAAAACTAATCGTCAAACATTTTAATAATCTAAAAGTATTAACAATGTACCCAGTAACAGAAACAGTTACTTGTCCACATGCTTTTAATGACTTGGACTTAAAAAATATTTTAGTGGATTATCTTCATGAAAATGGATTAAGTCAATTAAGAATTGCAGAAACAGAAAAATACCCTCATGTTACTTTCTTTTTTGATGGTGGAAAAGAAGTGGAATATCCAGATATGAAAAAAATACTAATCCCATCTCCTAAAGTAGCAACCTATGATTTAAAACCTGAGATGAGTGTTTATGAAGTAACAGCAAACTTTTTAAAAGAAGTAGAAAACTTTGATGTTACTATCATGAATTTAGCAAATGGAGATATGGTAGGACACACTGGAGTTTATGAAGCCGCTAAAAAAGCTGTAGAAGATATGGATATCTGTTTATCAAAAATCTATGAAAAAGTAAAAAGTCTAGCAGGAATTTTAATAATAATAGCAGATCATGGAAATTGTGATGTTATGTGGGATGAAAATCATAAACCAGTAACATCTCATACAACAAATCCAGTACCATGTATCATAACAAAAAAAGAAATAGAATTAAATGATGGAAAATTAGCTGATATTGCCCCTACGATGCTAGAATTACTTGAATTACCAATACCAAAAGAAATGACTGGTAAGTCTTTAATAAAGTAAAAAAGGAAGTTCAATTCCTTTTTTTGTATTCTTTCAAATGATAAAACATATAATTTTTACAGATAAATTAAAATAGACACCATTTAAAGTAGAATAATATTAAAATTTATTATATAATAAAATAAAAGTAGGTGAGTACATGGAAAATAAAAAAAATCAAACACAAGAGCACTTAAAAGAAGAAATGGAAACAAAAAATAAAACAAAAAAGACAAAAGATGAGCAAACCTTAGAAAATAGATGTCCAGCATGTAAAGCATCCATTTCTTTTAATGCCAAACTTGGAAAATGGAAATGCGAATATTGTGGAAGTGAATTTACTCTAGAAGAAATGCAAAAAAGTTCAGATAATGCATCGACAAAAGAAAAAAACAAAAAGTCAGTATCCATAGATAATTATGATGGATATGTTAATTATCATTGTGAAAGCTGTGGAGCAGAGATTATAACTGATGATCAAACAGCTGCTACATTCTGTGTATATTGTGGAAATACAGCAATTCTTCAAAGTAAATTGTCAGGAAAATTTGCCCCAGATAAAATTATTCCTTTTAAGAAAGAAAAAGAGGATGCTATTAAAGCATTTAAGTCATTATCAAAAGGTAGGCCACTAATGCCCAAGAATTTTAATGATGAAAAAAACATTGAAAAAATAAGAGGCGTATATATTCCCTTCTTTCTATATGATATTAATATATCAGGTGATATTGTAATGGATGGAAAAACAGTAGAAACTTGGACATCTGGAAAAACTCATTACACAAAAACGAATACTTTTCAAGTAACTAGAGGTGGGACAATGGATTTCCTTAATGTCCCTATAGATGCTTCAACTAGATTTGCTAACGATATCATGAATACTATTGAGCCGTTTGATTATGCAGAGATGGTACCATACAATCATGCCTACTTATCAGGGTTTTATGCGGAAAAATATGACGAAGATCTAGAAAAGTTATATCCAGAAGTTTCCAATAGAACATTAAATACTGCACGTGGAGTTCTTCGGGATGATGCCAAAATGTATTCTTCAAAGATTATAACATCCGATGGACTGGTAGCTACAGAAAAAGGTAATGCTTATGCATTATTACCAGTATGGATGGTAAATGTAAAATATAAGGATAAAATGCATATTTTTGCTATGAATGGTCAAACGGGAGAGTTTATCGGAAATATTCCGTTAGATACAAAAAAAACACTCATTTTTACTATTATAATATTTTTGGTTTGTATGCTAATTACGATAGGCATAAGTTATTTAATTTTTCTAGGGGGTAATTAAATGAAAAATATTTTAAAACGATTATTAATTGCTATGTTATTTTTATCAGGAATAATTAATTGCCATGCAAGCACCAATACATTTAATAGAGAAGAATTAGAAAACTATGGAGTAAGAAAAGAATGGAAAATAACCGATAATAATATTCAAAATGTTTTAAAGACACCTGCTGTTGATTCATCAGAAAAAATATATGATTATGCGAATTTACTAACAGAGGATGAAGAAAATAATTTAAAAGAGAGAATCAATGAATTTATAGAAAAGTCAAAAATGGATATTGCTATAGTAACAACAGACTTTTCATATTCCAGTGATAGTGAAAACGAAAATTATGCAGCTGATTTTTATGATTATAATGATTTTGGGATGGATTTTGAAAATACCAGTGGAGTTCTTTTTCTAAGAAACGCCAATTCAGAAGACCCATATTATGATATGTATACCTTTGGAAACGCTCAATTATACTTTGATCAAGCAAGGTATGACAATATTTTAGATGGCATATATGATTTAATTCACAGTGGACAATACTTAGAAGGATTTAAAAATTTTGTTGGAGAAACAGAAAGATACATCTCAATGGGAAAACCAAAAGAAATGGATAATTACTATGTGGATAAAGAAGGATATCTTCAAAAATATCCAGAAACTTATCACATTCCATGGGGAATAGCCCTTATTTCTTCATCAGTCATAACTTTAGTAGCAATGCTGATTTTAATAAAGAAAAACAGAATGGTAAAGAAGGCTACTCAAGCAACACAATATTTACAAAAAGAAAGCATAAATATTACAAACAGAAAAGATATTTTTATTACATCCCATACGACTAGCTATACCGAATCTTCAAGTAGCGGCAGTGGAGGTGGCTTTTCATCCCACGGAGGTTCTTCTGGTGGAGGCCATAGCAGTGGAGGAGGAAGACATGGATAATATTTCACAAAAAAATAATAATCTTTTCATATAAATTTCACAATTAAAATATATATTAAACTATGAAAAAATTTAGAGGTGATAAAATGTCAGAAAAAATAAATGAAACAGAAAAGAAACAAAAAAGAACAGTCGTCTATATTTTTATTTCTATATTTGCTATCTTAATTATAGTAGCATTTGCTGTTGCACTAAATAATATTGGATTACTAAAATTAGATGATTTGAAAATTTCAAAAAAGAAAGCAGAATTAAATTATACTCAAACGACAAATAAAGTAAAAGAAGGAATCTACATTACTGATGTCTCAGATGTTGTAGAAGAAGTAATGCCATCAATTGTTTCGATAACTAGTAAAACCCTTGTAAAATCAGGAATGTTTGGCCCAAGCTTCTTTAATCAAGAACAATATTCAGAAGGAGCTGGATCAGGAATAATTGTAAGCAAGAACGATACAGAATTATTAATCCTTACTAATAATCATGTAATTGAAGAAGCCAAAGAACTATCTGTTCAATTTGTAAATGAAAAATCAGTAGATGCTACAGTAAAAGGAACATCCGAAAGAAAAGATGTAGCGGTAATATCTGTTAAATTAAGTGACTTAGATAGTGCTACAATTGAATCAATTAAAATTGCTACTTTAGGAGATAGCAATAATTTAAAAGTAGGAAACGGAATTATTGCCATTGGAAATGCCTTAGGATATGGACAATCAGTTACAACTGGGGTAGTAAGTGCTTTAAATAGAGAGGTAACAATAGATAATATTACAACAAAAATGATTCAAATAGATGCAGCAATTAATGGGGGAAACAGTGGAGGCGCACTTCTAAATAGTAGTGGAGAAGTAGTAGGTATTAACTCTGCAAAGTATTCATCAAGTGGAATGAGTTCATCAGCAAGTATTGAAGGAATGGGCTTTGCTATTCCAATTACAGATGTGAGAGAATTAATAACTTCATTAATGAATGGAGAAGAAGATAAGTCTGATGCTACCATGGGTGTAGAGGGATATATGATCACAGAAGAAAACAATAATTATAATATGCCAACAGGATTTTATATATCCAAAATCGTTAAAGATAGTGGTGCTGATAAAGCTGGTTTAGAAATAGGTAATATCATTACTGAAATAGAAGGAAAAAAAGTAAAAAGTTTCAACGACTTAACAGACATTATTTATAATAAGAAGAAAGGTGAAACAGTAAAAATAAAAGTAAGTTATACAAATAAAAGAGAATACAAAGAAAAAGAAATAGAAGTGACTTTATCTTAAAAGGTAGATTCACTTCTTTTTTTATAATTTATTATAAAAAGAATAATATGTAAGCAAAAAGTATAAACATAAAGCAAACTTTAATAATATAAAAATACAAAAAAACTATTCCTACACTAAAGTATAGAAATAGCGAGTTTAAACAATCAGTATTTTTCTATTATCAGTAAAAAAATAACAATTGCACTTATCATAGGAGTTTTCTTTCTCCAAAAAATTACAGACAACATAGAGTATAGTGATTTTAATCCTAAACACTGCCAAATGTCATTTCTGACTTCAGCTACAACAAATAATTCTTTTCACAACAATGATTAATTCATACGAATTTCTTCATCTATTATTACTAAAAACTATTTGTCATTTCCTATGTTAATTAAATTATATCAAATAGTATTTTTTTGTCAACTAAATTTTAAAAATATTTTACAATAATTTCAGTTGTTGGTGTCTACCAACAAAGAGAGGAGGTTTGAGAGAATGAAAAAAACGTGAATACAACATAAAGTTGCTTCGCTACATATCACTCATTTTACTACTCATAACCTTACTGGTTTTAGTAATAAAAAAA
>CACZQK010000035.1 GCA_902783315.1 uncultured Erysipelotrichaceae bacterium
TCATGAAGCTGGACATGCTGTTATTGGTTTGAAATTAAGAAGTGCTAGTGATGTTCAAAAAGTTACTATTATTCCAAGAGGAACTGCCGGTGGATATAATATGATGGTACCAACAGAAGAAAAATTGTGCTCTACTAAAACAGATTTATTGGAAGAAATTACTGGGCTTTTAGGAGGAAGAACAGCAGAGGAAATTGTTTTTGGTGAAATAACTACTGGTGCTCATAATGATTTTGAGAAAGCCACTAAAATTGTCCGTGCTATGGTAACTGAATATGGTATGAGTGATTTAGGACCACTTCAGTTTGAACAACAATCAGGAAGTGTATTTTTAGGAAGAGATTATAATAAACCTCAACATTTTTCAAATGAAGTTGCTAATGAAATTGATATGGAAATGAGAAAAATAATTGATGATTGTCATAAAAAGGCAATAGATATTATTAAGAAAAATAGGGATTTATTGAAATTGATTGCTGAAACATTACTAGAATATGAAACTTTAACAAAAGAACAAATTGATTATTTAGTAGAAAATGGTCAAATGTCGGAAGAAAATAGTGATAATCTAGAATCTTTATCTATAACAAAATTGAGAGAATTAGCAAAGGAAAAAGGAATAAAAAATTATTCAAAAATGAATAAAGCAGAGTTGTTAAAAGAATTGGATGTATAATTAATAAAAGTAAGCACAAAATTATGTGTTTACTTTTTTCTTGAAAAATTGGAAAAATTTACTATAATTATAGTTAAAGGAGTGAGAAGAATGGTTCAAAAAGTTAGTAAAGAAGATTTAAAAGCAAAGGGTTTTTCATTTATTGATGAATTTAAAGAATTTGTTTTACGTGGAAACGTAATTGATATGGCAGTTGGTGTTATTATAGGTGGAGCTTTTCAAGGGATTGTTACAGCTTTAACAGAAGATTTTATTAATCCATTGATTAATGGTATTGGTGGTGCTGAAGTTGGTGGAACTTTTAAAATCTATGGTGGTCAGGTTATTCGTTATGGAGATTTTATAACTGCAGTTATTAATTTCTTAATTATGGCTTTAGTTTTATTTGTTTTATTAAAGACTGTTAATAAATTTATGTCTATTGGCAAAAAAGAAAAAGTTAAGAAAGAAGAACCTGTAAAGAAATCTGAGGAAGTTGAATTGCTTGAAGAAATTCGTGATTTATTAAAAAAGCAAAACAGTAAATAGGCGCTTAATTAAAGAGCGTTTTATTTTTCCTTTTTAATTGAATTTGGATGTGAAAAGAGATTATTATGGAGTGGAATATTGGAAATGTCAAAATTAAAAATCAAGTTGTTTTAGCTCCTATGGCTGGAGTTTGTAATTCTGCTTTTCGTAGAATTTGTAAAGAATTTGGTTGTGGTTTAATTTATGCAGAAATGGTTAGTGACAAAGCTATTTCTTTTGGAAATAGAAAAACACTTGATATGCTTATTATGCATGAAGAAGAAAGGCCAATTACTCAACAAATATTTGGTAGTGATAAGGAGTCTTTTGTTGCTGCTGCAAAATATATATATGAGAATATGAAACCAGATATTATTGATATTAATATGGGATGTCCTGTACCAAAGGTTGCCGTTCGTGCCCAGGCAGGGAGTGCTTTATTAAAAAGTCCGGATAAGATATATGAAATTGTTCGAGCAGTAGTAGACTCTGTTCCTATTCCAGTAACTGTCAAAATCCGTAGTGGTTGGGATAATCAACATATCAATGCTGTTTCAGTTGCAAAAATAATAGAAAGTGCTGGAGCCTCTGCTATTTGTATTCATCCTAGAACCCGTAGTCAAGGATATTCTGGAAAGGCTGATTGGGATATTATTCGTCAAGTAAAAGAGGCTGTTTCTATTCCAGTAATTGGTAATGGGGATATTAAAACTCCAGAAGATGCTAAGAGAATGTTAGATGAGACTAGGTGCGATGCTGTTATGATTGGGAGAGGTGTTCTTGGAAATCCATGGCTTATTCGAAATACTATTTGTTATTTAAATGGAGAATCTACTCTTGAGATAGGAATACCTGAGAGAGTTGACTTATGTTTAAAGCATTTGAATTTATTGAAGGATTTAAAAAATGAAAAATTAGCTTGTTTAGAGATTAGAAGTCATATTTCGTGGTATTTTAAGGGAGTAAAGTCTGCTAGAGAATTAAAAAATAAAATCTATCAAACATCTAATATTCATGATATAATTTGTTTATTAAATGAATTTAAGGAGGAAAAAAACTTATGACTAAAGAATCATTAAATACTTTTGATTTGAAGAATGAAAATGAAGGTGTTGAACTAAAAAAGGCTTTATTTTTACAAAGATTTATTGCTTTCTTAGTTGATATGTTAATTGTTTCTGTTGTAGTAGCTTTTATTTCAGCTCCTTTCGTTGATAACAAGAAGATTACTAAACTTGAAGATCAAGGTGTTGAAATTATTCAAAAGCTTCAAAAAAACGAAATTGATAGTCAGGTCTATTTGAAGGAATATTCTAATGTGTATTATAAATTAGCTAGAAATTCAGGTATAATATCTTTAGTTACAATATTATTTAGTGTTTTGTATTTTGTTGTTTATCAAATTTATGCAAAAGGACAGACTTTTGGTAAAAAGCTATTAAAGATAAAAATTATATCTTTAGATGGGGCTTTGTTTATGAATCAAATGATTTTTAGAGCTTTTATAGCTAATTTTATATTGTTTGATATTATTAGTTTTGCAGTTATGTTATTTAGTCCAAAGAGTATTTATTTATATATGATTGTATTTATAGAAATTATTAAATGGATTATAACTTTTATATCTGTGATTATGATTATGAATAAAAAAGATGGCTGTGCAGTTCATGATAAATTGCTGCATACGATGGTTGTGAGAGAGAATTAGGAGAGATTTTATGAGAAATTTTACAGAACAAGAATTGGTAAGAAGGGAAAAAGCAGCTAAATTAAAAACTCTTGGTTTAGATCCTTTTGGGCATAAATATAATAGAGAAGATTATGCGCTGTTAGTAAAAGAAAAATATCAAGATGTTGATCATGATGAATTTGAAAATATGAGTGATACTGCTAAAGTGGCAGGAAGAATTATGTTTATTCGTAGAATGGGAAAGGCCTCATTTTTTACCATAAAAGATAAAACTGGTTCTATACAGATTTATATATCTATTAATGACGTTGGTGAAGATGCTTATAATTTATTTAAGATGGCAGATATTGGGGATATTGTTGGTGTTTATGGTAAAGTTATGAAGACTAAGACTGGAGAAGTTACTATTAAATGTTTAGAGTATACTCATTTAGTTAAAGCACTTAGACCATTACCAGAAAAATTTCATGGATTAACAGATAAAGAGGAACGGTATAGAAGGCGTTATGTTGATTTAATAGTCAATGATGATAGTAAAAAGGTAGCTTTTATGAGACCTAAAATTATTAGGTGTATTCAAAAGTTTTTGGATAATCAAGGTTTTGTAGAAGTGGAAACACCTATTTTGACGACTCTATTAACAGGGGCTGCAGCTAGGCCATTTACTGCTCATCATAATGCACAAGATTTGGATATGCATTTAAGAATTGCTCTTGAGCTAAATCTAAAAAGATTATTAGTTGGTGGAATGGAAAGAGTTTATGAGATAGGTCGAACTTTTCGTAATGAGGGAATGGATTCGATGCATAATCCAGAATTTACTATGATGGAAGTTTATCAAGCATATAGTGATCTTGAAGGTATGATGGATTTAACTGAAAATATGTATAAAACGATAGCAGAAGAGGTGTGTGGAAAAACAGTATTTCATTTTTTAGGCAAGGACATTGATTTATCTGGTAAATGGAAGAGAGTTTCTATGATAGATGCTATTAAAGATAAAACAGGAATTGATTTTAAAGAGATTGATGATTTAGAAAAGTGTATCGATTTAGCAAAAGAACATGAGATTGAATTAGAAGAACATGAAAAGCAATATGGTCATATTGTTAATAAGTTTTTTGAAAAATATGTAGAGGAAACATTAATAGAACCGACATTTTTATATGGACATCCAATTGAAATTAGTCCGTTGACTAAGAAAGATCCTAATGATTCACGATTTACTCAAAGATTTGAACTTTTTATTTCCGGACATGAATGTGCTAATGCTTATACAGAATTAAATGATCCAGATGATCAATTAGAAAGATTTGAAGCTCAACTGAAAGAAAAAGATATGGGAAATGACGAAGCAAATGATATTGATATGGATTTCATTGAAGCTCTTGAATATGGTATGCCTCCAACTGGTGGAATTGGATATGGAATTGATCGTTTAATTATGTTATTTACTGAACAAGAATCAATTAGGGATGTATTATTATTTCCAACAATGAAAGAAAAGAATAGAGATATCTAATTTTCTTTTTTTTCACTAAAATTTCATTAAAAAAAAGTGTAAACACTTGTAAAAACAACGTAAAATAGTTATAATTAGATTGGGAGGTTAATTATGAAAAAACATAATATAAGTAAAGTCGTTTTTGTTACTATGTTAGTATTTATGTTACTTACTTGGATTTTACCAGCTGCTTATTATTCTGGTGAGTATGTAGAACAAGAACGCATTCAAATGGGATTATTTGATTTGTTTAATTATCCACTAACAGCATTAAGCTATTTTGGATATATTGCACTTTTTGTAATTCTAGTTGGAGGTTTTTATGGAATTTTATATAAAATTCCTGCTTATCGTATCTTTTTAGATGATATAGTTGAAAAATTAAAAGGAAAAGAAAAAGTTGTTTTAGCTATCATTGTAATTATTAATGCTTTAATTGTTTCTATTTGTGGGTTCCAATTTGGATTAGCTTTATTTGTTCCTTTTATTATTTCTTTAGTATTATTAATGGGATATGACAAAATGGTGGCAGCTTTTGTTACTGTTGGATCTATAATTGCTGGCTTGATTGGTACAACTTATGCTAATTCTAATATAGGTATTTTAACATCAACTTTCTCTTTAAATTTTGATTATCAAATAGGAGTTCGTTTTGTTATTTTAGCAGTAGCAATTGTTTTAGTTATCTTTAATATGTTAACATATATTAAAAGAAATGAGTCTGAAATTAAAATAGAAAAGAAGGTAATAAAAAAATCTGCTCATTCAACAGCTCCGGCAGAAAAAATAATTGAAAAGAAAGATGTAGTTTCTAAAAAAACATCAGCAAAGAAAACTACTTCTAAAGGATCAAAAACTACTTCTAGAGGTTCCAAAAATTCCTCAGCATCTAGAACTAGAAAGAACAATAATAAAGCAGCCTTAAAAGAAGAAGATATTATTGTTGTAAAAGAAACATTAGTAAAAAATAATGAATTTGTACCACATCCAGTTAATGTGAAAAAAACTACTTTACCAATAGCTATTTTATTTGGACTATTGTTAGTCTTATTTGTAGTTGCCTTTATTCCATGGGGAGACTCTGGATTTAAAGTTAAGTTGTTTGATGATGCTACAAAAGGATTCCAAACAATGAAGATTTTTGGATTCCCATTGTTTGCTAAAATTTTTGGCACAGTTAATGCTTTTGGAAATTGGAATATTACAGATATGTTTTTGCCTATGGCCTTAGTAATTGGGTTATTAGCTTTCATTTATAATATATCATTTGATGATATTTTTGATGGATTTAAAAAGGGTGCAAGAATAGCTTTAACACCTGCTAGTATTGTTTTATTATTATATTCTATATTAGTATTGGTTACTTACCATCCATTCCAAATGACAATTTATCATTTTGTTTTAGGTTTGACTAAAGGATTTAATGTTGCCACTACAGCTATTGTGTCTATGTTAGCAGGATTGTTTAACTCTGATGCTACATATAGTTTCCAAAGTGTGGCTCCATACTACGCTAGTCTTGTTAATGCTAAAAACTATGGTGTAAGTGCAGTTATTTTTCAATCAATGTATGGATTGTCTATGTTAGTTGCTCCAACTAGTTTGGTTTTAATGGGAATTTTATCTTATTTAGATATTTCTTATAAAGCATGGCTAAAAAATATTTGGAAATTATTTGTAGAAATATTTGTTATCTTATTTATAGTTTTCATTATTTTAGCAATTTAGTTTTTATTGTAAATTAGGGTGATTTTTCACTCTTTTTTTGTCGCTTTTTTTGGATGATATTTTGTTGATAAGATTTTTTTAGGATTATAAAATAAATTTGGGTGATAAAATGAATTCATTTTTTGATGAAGATTCTCAGAAAATTATTATAAATGCAAAAAAAGAAATGCTTGAATTAAAACATCCTTATGTTGGAAGTGAGCATTTATTGTTAGCTATTTTAAAGAATTCTTGTTTATATATTACACAGATTTTGAATGACTATGGGGTATCATATGAAAAGTTTCGTAATATGTTAATTAAAAGTGTGGGAGTAGGCGCTAAAAAAAGTGAGTGGTTTTTATTTACACCACTACTTCGTAAAATATTATCCCAAGCTACTTGTAATACTAGTAATAATAATTGTTTAATTACACCTTATAATTTATTAATGGCTCTTTTTCAAGCTGGAGATGGAGTTGCAATTCAAATATTATTGGGAATGAAAATTGATTTGATTGATATATATAATAAATTTTTGACTGTTAATTCTAATGCTAAAACTAATAATTATTATAAAACTTTATTAGATGAATTTGGTGTGAATATGAATAAATGTAGTTTAAAGTATCAATATAGTCCTGTTATAGGGAGAGAGTCACAAGTTCATAGATTAATAGAAATTTTATCTAGGAAGAATAAAAATAATCCTCTTTTAATTGGGGATGCTGGTGTTGGAAAAACAGCTATTGTAGAAGAATTGGCTAGAAGAATTGCTTTTGGAGAAGTTCCAATAAAACTTAAAAATAAAGTAATTTATAATATTTCGATGGCTAGTTTGATTGCGGGAACAAAATATCGAGGCGAATTTGAAGAAAGATTAAATAAAATTATTTTAGAATTAACATGTAATCCTGATATTATATTGTTTTTTGATGAATTTCATACTGTAGTAGGTGCAGGTGGAGCAGAAGGAGCAATAGATGCTTCCAATATTTTGAAACCATATTTAGCTCGTAATGAAATTAAGATTATAGGGGCAACTACTAGTTTTGAATATAGTAAGTTTATAGAAAAAGATAAAGCTTTTGATCGTAGATTTCAAAAAGTATATATTTCTGAACCTACTCGAAGTGAAGTAAGAGAAATACTTTTAAAGTTAATTCCTATGTATGAGAAATATCATTCTGTTTCTTTTCCTAAAAAATTAATTGATTATTTTTTAAATTTATCTTTTCAATGCCTTTTTAAAGGCAGACAACCAGATAAGACAATTGATTTTCTTGATGATGTTTGTTCATATTGTTCTATTAAAAAGAATGGTTTTGATAAGTTGTCTTTAAAATACGAATCTAAAATACGAGAGTATGAGTTGAAAAAAAATCAAGAAATTATTAATCATAATTTTAAAGAGGCTTTAGTATATAAAAATAAGGAGCTGGAATTGCGTTCAAAATATAATGAAAAAGTATTTGATAGTGATTTAGATAACACAATCATAATTACAGGAAAAGATATAGAAGATGTTCTTTATAATCTTAGTGGTGCTCCTAAAAATGTCTTTTTGTGCAAAAACAAAGAAATATTTTCTAATCATTTGAAAAAAATTGTATTTGGTCAAAAAAACTTAATAGAAGAATTTTTAAATAAAATTTGTACATATAGTTATATCAAAAATAAAAGAACTATGACCTTTTTATTAATTGGTAAAAAAGGTGTTGGTAAAACATTTTTTGTAGATAATGTTGTAAATGAACTTTTTTCTACTGCTAATTGTATAAAAATAAATATGATAGATTATCAATCTCCTTCTTCCTTTTTTAAAATTATTGGTTCTTCTATTGAGCAGATTGGTTACGATGAACAGTATTTGTTTTCAAGTATTAGAGAAAATCCTTTTTCTATTATTATTATTGATCATATAGAAAAAGGAAATAGTTTTATATTAAAACAATTATTTCGAGCTTTTCATTTGGGATATATTATGAATTATAAAGGGGAAAAAATAATATTATCAAAGTGTATTGTATTTTTTATATCGACTGTTGTAGAATTATCTCTTGGTTTTGTTTCAAATTCAGAAGATAAATTGTTTGATTTTTCATTTGATTCTGTTTTGTCTTTTGATACTATTTCTAAAAAACAGTTTATATTTTCTGTTCTTAGAAATGAGAAAATGAATCATAAAGAAATATGTTTAACAAGAAAAGATGTTTCTTGTATTTGGGATAAATTGGATTATGAACATTATGGTTTTTATAAACTAAATTCTATATTAGAAGAAGAATACAGTATTGAATTAAATTAGAAGTTCCCATAAGTAGTAAAAATCTTAATTTTATAGATAAAGTCCCAGTTTTTAGGGACTTTATTATTTTGAAAATCCAAAAAAGTATGGTATTATATAACTCGTACTTGAAGTTAAGTCACGCGAAAAAGTGTACGTAGTACAATCTTTTTACGACTAACTTCCCGTACATAATGTAATAAATATTGGCTTATTTGCCAACGAAAAGGTTATAAAATTTATAGCCCTTTCGTTGATTAGAAATCTTTAGGATTAAGAGAAATATCATCGGGTGATATATAGTCAATATCTAACTTGTTAATTAATTCTAGATATTTATCTTTTGTTAATTGATAAGGCGTTTTATTATCTAAGGATTTTCTAGGAATATTATTTATTATGTTTTCTAATTTTTGAATTTGTTCTTCTGAAAAAGAATCAAAGGATGTACCTTTAGGAAAAATTTTCCTAATATATTCATGATTTTTTTCGATGCATCCTTTCTGCCAAGAAGAATAAGGTTTACAATAAAAAACGTTAGTAGTTTTTCTACCAGTAGAATAATCATATTCAATATGTTTAGGATCAAAGAATTCAGAACCATTATCAGTAAGAACAATTCTAAAAATTTTAGAGAAAAGCTTAATGCCAAGCTTTTCTTTTAATATGTCAAATTGTTCATTAACAGAACTAATAGTCTTATCATCTAATAATCTTATAAACATAAAATTAGTATCAACAATAATTAGAGTTAATAAGCATTTAGAAGAATTTTTATTTCCTTCAACAGTATCCATTTGGCACTTATTCATTCTTGTATGAATAGAAGTAAAGTGAATATAATCTTCATAAGAACGTTTTTTCAATAAAGCTAATTTCCGCTTATAATCTCTATTCTTATTTTTTCTAGGCTTATAAATAACTTTCTTAGGTAAATCTAAATCACATAAAGAAAGTATTCCATTATGAACGTAAGAATAGAAAGTAGTTTTAGAAAAGTATAAAATATCAGAATGATTTGCATAAACTTGATTAATACTTTGCTTTTTATTTTTAATTAATGGAACAATAGTATTTTCGATTTGGTCAACAATTTGAGGAGTAATATCAACACCAGATCTAGAATCAAATTGTTTTTCTTCATAAAAACCTTGAGCGAGCAAAGCGTTATAATAAAGTTTGTGTTTATTACACTTATTTTTTGATTTACATTGGTTACAAACATAAGGTGGTTTCTGAAGAATTTCACATCTACTGACAGCAATATTAATACCATTAGAATCAAAAGCATCAAAATGATAACTTTTAATGTATCTATTTCTTTTTATTTCTTTAGCAACAGTAGTTCTGTCTTTTTCAATAGCTTTTCCTATTTGAGTAAAATTATATCCTTTGTCCAACATATATTGTATAGTATCCCTTTTTTCTCTAATTAAATGATTATATTTGTTCATTTTTATGACCTCCTAAAATAATGACAAATAAACCAATAAAGGATATAATATAATTAAATAAAGAATAAATCAATTAGTAACAAACAAAGAAGAACTTTGTTTGTGAAAAATATTATAATTACTATATTATTAGTCAAGACTCAAGATGAACTCACTACGTTCGGTCTTGACTAAACAATTTTAAAA
>CACZQK010000036.1 GCA_902783315.1 uncultured Erysipelotrichaceae bacterium
ATGTATCTATTTTTTTTCAGTATAAAAAATGATATTTTTACTATTCTCAAACTAGTTATTAGTTGTAAAAGAATAGTAATTGTGGTATAATATGGGCAAATTTAAGGAGATGACTATAATGACTGAATCAAAGATACCGGTAGCGGAAGAAACAATAGTTGGCCAATTATCAAAAGAAAGCCAAGAAGCAGAGCAAACGCCTAGAAACCAACCTGTAGAAGTTGAAAATAGGTCCCCATATTGTGAACCAGCAACAGGACTTGATTGTGCTTGTTATGTTAGCGGCTTTATAGCAGCAGCATCTGCTGTTACGGGGGCTGTTGGAGTTTCCAGAGGGGACCCCAAATTAACGAGCTTTTTGGCTCTAGCAATTGCATCTACATGTTTTTCTGGGTGGAACTATCTGCAATTAAAAAATTGGATTGACGATACCTCAAATGTTGACAGCCCACATATTGTCTTATCAGTGGCAGCTATGGTAAAGCGAGTAGCACAAAAAGCTGAAAGAAAGCGTGCCTCAGGATTAACTAAAACAGTCGAACAAAGTTATTTGACATTTCTTGGCATTCCCAGATTGACTGATTGTAAAGAGGATGGAAGAGAAATAGAAATATCTTATAATCCTGATAAAGAAGAGGTAATAATAACACATCAGGGCGTTTATTATGAACCAGATTGTATGGAAGGTCAAAGGAAGTGCTGTACTGTTTCAGATAATAGATACATAATTAAACGCCTAAATCCTACAATGATAGAAATTGAAAGTACTATACATGGATATTTTCGTACAGGCGATGAATATCGTGAATATAGCGAAGGATTTCCCTCTCATAGATATTATCTAAATAAGACTGCCACTAACCCCTCTAGTAGTAGTAACACCACATACTATCAAGTGCCAGAAAACTTTAGCTTGGAACAAGGACTAAATCCATCAATAATGACAAGAATTGAAGTTCCAGAGGAAGAACAATCAAGGCAATATGTAAGAAAATAAAAAAGATAGATACATTAACTAAATATGTATCTATTTTTTTCATCATGAAAAATGATTGAAAAAAAGTCCTTATTCTATTATAATGAAAAAGATGATAATTATGTATAGACAATAAGTATGGTGATAGTATGTATTTAAAAGGAATTGTAACAAGTGGATTTAAATCATTTGCCGATAAATTAGAAATAAAACTAGATGGAAAAACAACTTGTATTGTTGGCCCAAATGGTTCAGGGAAAAGTAATGTAGTCGATGCTATTCGTTGGGTTTTAGGAGAACAATCAGTAAAATCTCTTCGAGGAGATGGCTCAATGTCAGACGTTATCTTTTCAGGATCAAAATCAAGAAGTCCCCTAAATGTTGCTAGTGTTGAATTGATTTTTGATAATACTGATCATTTTTTAAATATGCCATATACTGAAATATCAATAAAAAGAAAAGTATATCGAAGTGGAGAAAATGAATATTATTTAAATAATGAAAAATGTCGTTTAAAGGACATAACGAATTTATTAATGGATACTGGAATGGGTAAAGAATCCTTTAATATTATTTCTCAAGGAGAAGTAGAAAAAATATTAAGTAATTCATCTTATGACAGAAGAATCATTTTTGAAGAAGCCTCAGGTATTCTAAAATATAAAAAAAGAAAAGAAGAAGCCCTTCGAAAATTAGATAAAACTCATATAAATATTGATAGAGTAAATGATATTATTACTGAATTAGAAAACCAAGTGGAACCTCTAAAAGAACAAAGTAAAAAAGCCAGAGAATATTTAGAAAACAAAAAAGGTTTAGACAAATATGAAGTGGCTTTATTAGCTTATGATATTGAAAATATAAACCAGAACTTAGAGATAGATAAGCAAAAAAAAGAAAAAATAGATAAAGAAATAATAGTACTTTCCAATGATACTAGTAAAAATGATGCCAAAAATGAAGAAGATAGTATTCATATAGAAAAATTAGAAAAAGAATCAAGAGAATTAAACCAAAGAATTTTACAAGTAACCGAAGAAAAAGAAAAAATTGATACAGAAAGAAAATTATTAAAAGAAAGAAGTAAAACAACCAAAGAAGAAAATCAAATCAAAGAAGAGATAAGATTTTTAATTGAACAAAGAGAAAAATCTAATGAAATTATTAGTGTTACCAAAGAAGAATTAAAAGCAATAACAGAAGAATCTACAAGAAAAGAACAAGAATATTTAGATACAGAACGACAAGTACAAAATATAAAATTAAAGAAAAATATGTTAATGAATGAGTACTCTAGTAACAATCAAGAACGTATTTCTTTAAAACATAAAATAGAAAACTTAAAAGTTGAAATAGATCAAAATACCGACATGCCGAATTCTGTAAGAAAAATATTAAGCAATTCTTCTTTAACTGGAATTCATAATACCATAGGAAATATTTTAAAAATCGAAGATAAATATATAAAAGCTTTAAATACTGCCATTGTAGCAAATAAAAATTATATTATTACAAAAGATGAACAATCTGCTAAAAAAGCTGTTGAATTTTTAAAAGATAACCATTATGGACGAGCAACTTTCTTTCCAATGGATGTAATAAAAGAAAGATATGTGGATTATGATACTTTAAACATTTTAAAAAATAGTAATGATTTTATAGGAATTTTATCCGATTTAGTCATTTACAATAAAGAATATGAATCAGTCATCAAAAATCAATTAGGTACTGTTGTTGTTGCAACAAGTATGGATGCTGCCACTAGATTATCACATATGATAAGAGCAAAATATAAAATAGTAACACTAGACGGAGACGTCGTAAATGTAGGAGGTTCCATCACCGGAGGTTCTACCTACAAAGGAAGAAGTGCTATTCTCCTAAAACAAGAATTAACCCATTTAGAAGCAAAAGAAAAAGTCTTAAAAGAGTCTGAATTAGAAATTCAAAAGGAATTATTAAAAAACAATGAAGAAAATAATCAAATAGAAGAAAAATTATTTGAACTTTCAAAAGAAAAAATAGCGTTAAAAGAAAGATTAGAATCAAAAAAAATAGAAGTAAAAGAACAAGAAGAAAAAATACAAGAGCTAACAAAAGAGCTAGAATCGCTTGAATCTATTAGTAATAATTCAATTAGTCAAAAAGAAGAAGAGTTTATCAAAAAATATCATGAAAAGTCTGCAGAAAAAGAACAACTTGAATTAAAAATAAAATCTATAAATAAAAAGATAATTGAATTAAAAGATAAAGTAGAACAAAATCAAGCAAATGATAAGGTAAAATTAGTTAATCTTCGTAATTTAGAAAAACAATCAAGAGATTTAGAAATTAGTATAAATCGAATGGATGTAAAGCTAGATAACATGCTAGAAATTTTGAGTACAGAATATGAATTAACATATGAAAGAGCTAAAAAAGAATATATTTTAGATATTGAACCAGAAGAGGCTAGAAATAGAGTAAATACCTATCGTTCTAATATAAAAAGAATAGGAATGGTAAATCTAGATTCAATAGAAGAATATGAAAAAGTAAATTCTAGATATGAATTTTTAACAAATCAAAAAGAAGACCTACTTCACGCTGAAGAAACTTTATTAAATATCATGACTGAAATGGATGAAGTGATGAAGGAAGAGTTTCAAACAACATTTAATCAAATTAAAGAAGAATTCCAAGTGGTCTTTAAAGAATTATTTAATGGAGGAAAAGCAGATTTAAAATTAACGAATCCGGAAGACTTATTAACAACTGGAATTGATATTATAGCATCCCCACCAGGTAAAAAGTTAACGACAATTTCTCTTTTAAGTGGTGGAGAAAAAACATTAACTGCTATTTCTTTATTATTTTCAATTTTAAATGTACGAACAGTTCCTTTTTGTATATTTGATGAAGTAGAGGCAGCTTTAGACGAAGCTAATGTAGCTGGTTTTGGTAAATACTTAAGTCACTATAAGAATAAAACACAATTCTTAATAATAACCCACAAGAAAAAGACAATGGAATATGCCAATAATTTATATGGAATTACAATGCAAGAATCAGGCGTTTCTAAATTAGTGAGTGTAAAATTAGAAAATCATGAAGAATATTTATAGAAGACACTACTAGTTTATAAAGAAGAAAAAGACAACAACTATAAAAAAAAGAAAATTTTTTCATAAGACTGTTGATAAAAAATATGTCACCAGTCTTTTTTCTATAGCCAAAAAGGAAAAAATCAGTAAAATATACTATGTAAGATTATTCATATTTTAGAGACAAGCCTTACTAATAGTAATAAATAATGATTAAAGAATTGACAAAATAAGACAATTAATGTATAACAAGCAGAAATATTAGGGGATGTTGGCGGCTTTACACGAATTAGAAGTTTTGAAATTTATAGATTTTTTCTCAATTCTTTCGTCTTCAAATATGGCCCATGGCAGAGAAAAATATTATAATAAGAATTTTTTATCTAAAAAAAATTTTCAAAAAATAAAAGAAACTCTACGCTCTTTAGATTATGATTCTTACCAGGTTTGGGAAGAAGTTACTTAATATAGCAATTACAAGAAACAAAAACTATTTAGAAGAGATGTTCTAACGGATCAAATGATTAGAATAATAATGTCTTATCTAAGGAGAAGCAGCGATTATGAAAAAGCTTGGCAAAATTTAATAAAAAAAGCCGCAGAAGCATTAACCACAAATGGAAAGATGCTGGTTGATTATGAGTGGGATAAATCGAAATGTACAGAAGAAGCTGATACCATGAAAGTAGATGAGCTCAACTTGAAAAAAATATATATTCCTCGAGCAAGTTCTACATCATGGAATCATTTTGATACAAGAACCGATAGAATTTTAGTATATACAAAGTTACATTAAATGATAGCTAGAACATGTAATGCGACTAAATATAAAAATATAAAGAAATCATATTATGATTTTTTATAAATAAAAAGACAAATAAGCCAAAATTAAGACCAATTTGTCAATAATTTAAAGAGAAACAAACTGTTTCTCTTTTATATAGCTCTCATAGAATCCTTACCTTTAAATGGATTATTCTTATCAATGTGATCAACAAATAAAATTCCATTCAAATGATCAATTTCATGCTGGAAACAAATTGCTAAATCTTCTCTAGCACGAACCTGTATCTTATTTCCATCCATATCATATGCTTCTACAGTAACTCTAGCATAACGGGGAACAATTCCTTCAACGGACCGATTAACACTTAAACATCCCTCACCATCTGTAACATATATCTTTTCCATAGAATTACTAATAATTTTAGGATTAACTAATACATAAGTTTCAAATTCTTTTTCCAAATCATCTGGACCTGTAAGTTCATAAACAACAACAAAGAATCTTTTTGCAACACCTAACTGAATAGCTGAAAGCCCCATCCCAGGACGTAAATTATATTTTTCTGCCAATTCATCAATTTGACTATCATGGAGATATTGAATCATAATATCAATTAATTTTTTATCATCGTTTGTTAAAGGAAAAGTAACCTCTTTACTTACTTGTCTTAATCTTTTATCTTTTTCGTCTAATATATCACATGTTTTTAGCACTAGTACCACCTCAACTCTTTATATTTTAACAGAAAAATGGAATTTTGAAAAGAAAAAAAGAACAAAGTTCTTTAGTTTCCCCATTTAGTACCAATAATAATAACTAATAAAATAAATAAAACTAGAATAATAGCATAATTAGAATTATTATTTCCATATGTAGGATAATAATAAGATGGTTGAGGACAACAAGAACCTCCGTTACCATAGTAATACATAAATAATCCTCCTTTACAAATCTAATATAAGTTATGTTAATTTACAATTTTTGTGAATTAAAACACCCATTTCTAAAAAAAATAAAGCATTTTATGATATATTTATAGTAAGAGGGAAATTGTAATGAGAAAAATGATAAAATATTTGGACAAATCATTATTATTTGCAACAGTTCTGTTATTTATAATAGGACTCGTTATGGTCTTTTCAGCATCTAATGTTACAGCCTATATGTCACATGCTGTAAGCCCTTATAATTATTTTATTAAACAACTAGTATTTTTAATCACAGGACTATTTTTATCTTTTTTAATGATTCAATTTAATACAAAATCCTATGGGATGTTCTCTTGGGGGTTACTAATTATTACTACAGTATCCCTAACAGTACTATTAATGATTGGAAATGCCAAAAATCAAGCCGTAAGTTGGTTTGATTTAGGATTCATTAGTATACAACCAAGCGAATTTGTAAAAGTAATAACAATTGTTTTTTTAGCTCACTATTATGATAAAAACCAAAAAAAATTAAATAGCTGGAGTAAAAGCTTATTTCCAATTGGAATTTGTGGAATTATAGCAGGTTTAATATTTCTTCAGCCAGATTTAGGAACAACTATTATATATTGCGCAATAGTTGGAATCATATTCTTATCTGTTCCAATTACTAAAGAGATAAAATACAAAACATTATTTGCTATTATAGGCATCATTTTATGCGGAATTATAGTTTTATTAGGAAGTGGAAAAGGAGTCTTATTAGAAAGACAAATGGAACGATTTGACTTTTCCAATCCGTGCTCTAAAATTTTAAGCACAGGAAATCAAGTCTGTAATTGCTATATAGCTATAAATAATGGTGGCTTAACGGGAGTTGGATTAGGGAATTCAACACAAAAATATTTATATTTACCAGAACCATATACAGATTTTATATTTGCCATTATTGTAGAGGAGTTAGGAATTGTAACAGGGATTTTTATTATTTTACTATACATATTTATTTTATTTAGAATTTTAATGATAGGAAGAAAAAGCCCAAGTAATAGAGGAGCTGTACTTTGCTACGGAGTTGCAACTTATATCTTTTTACATATTGCTGTAAATCTAATGGGAATCATGGGAATTATGCCTCTAACAGGTGTACCATTACCATTCATGAGTTATGGAGGAAGTTTTACTATCTGTTTAATAGCAGCTTTAACAATAGTCCAAAGAGTCAGCGTCGAAAATGGAATATTAAATGAGAAATGATAATTAGAAAAATAAAAAAATAGGTTGAAGAAAGTTAGAAAACTTTTCTTTTTTTTTGAATAATAAAATAGGAGGTGATAATATAACATTTCAGTATCGCTATCGAAAACAAATAATAATAGGAATAATAGTTTTTATAATAATAATTAGTTTTACAATAGTAGGAGTTTATAAAGTACGAACGGAAAAGAAGAATAAGAAAGACAAAATAATTATAGAAAAAAAATCTTTGTCTAAAAAAACAGAGAAAGAAAAAGTAGAAGAACAATACAAAGTAGATATTAAAGGTCAAATTAATTCTCCTGGGATTTATTCCCTAAATCAAAACTCTAGAGTGATAGATGTTATAGAATTAGCGGGAGGATTAACAGAAAATGCTGATACTTCTGTAATTAATTTAAGTAAAAAAATTAATGATGAAATGGTAATTATTATCTATAGTAAAGAGGAAGTACAAGAGTTTAAACGAACAAAAGAAATAGAAAATATAGTAGAAGAAAAATGTATTCAAAAAGATGAAAATTCTCTTATAAATGATGCGTGTATAAATACTGAAAATAAAATATCAAAAAAAATATCAATCAATTCTTCAACCTTAGAAGAATTGATGACACTACCAGGAATAGGTGAATCAAAAGCAAAGGATATTATTGAATATAGAGAAAAAAATGGTCCCTTTGAAAAAATAGAAGATTTAATGAAAGTAAATGGAATAGGAGAAAATACTATTGCTCAAATTAAGGAAGATATTACTTTGTAATTTTATATTTTATACAGTATTTATTATTTCTATATCTTTAACAATAATAAGAATAAACATTCCAAAAACTTCTAATTACAATGAAAAATCAAAAAATCTTACAGGAATCATTATTCAAATAATAGAAAAAGAAGATAAAGTTATATATAAAATAAAAACCAAAGAAATAATAATAGGAACTCTATATTTAAATAATAAAGAAAAACAAAAAGTTCAATTAGGTGATAAAGTAAGGATTATAGGAACTTTTAAAAGACCTCAAAAGAATACAACAAAAAACCTTTTTAATTATCAAGAGTATTGCAAAAGAAATAATGTGTTTTATTTAGTAAAGATTAATTCTTTAAAAATAATTCAAAGAAACCAAAATATTTATTATTTTATAAAACAAAAAATAATAGATTATCTAAACAATGATCCTTATTTAAACACTTTTATTATAGGAGAAAAATCTTATTTAAAAGAAGAAGTAAAGAGAAGTTATCAGGAAAATGGAATTAGTCACTTATTCGCAATTAGCGGAATGCATATTACTCTTCTAGCAACACTAATTGAAAGATTATTAAAACAAACATTGGATGAAGAAAATATATTGAAAATAACTTCTGCTTTTTTATTAGGATATCTACTATTAGTAGGACTGTCTCCATCTATAACAAGAGGAGTACTTTTTTATATTTTGTTTTCTATTAATCGTATCTATTATTTTTATATTTCTCCCAAAAATCTATTTCTTTTTATATTATCTGTTTCCCTGTTAATTAACCCATACAGTATTTGGGATGCTGGATTTTTATATTCCTACAGTATCAGCTATGCTCTAATCACAAAATCAAAAGATTTATCAAATATGTCTTATTTACGTTCTTTATTAAAAGTTTCATCAATATCCATGATAGTAAGTATACCAATAACCTTATATAATTTCTATCAAATAAATATACTAAGCATTTTTTACAATTTAATATTTGTCCCCCTAATAAGTATACTTGTTTTTCCCCTTAGTATACTAGCAGCTATCCTAAAACCATTACGTCAAATTTATCATGTTTTAATTACTATATTAGAATACATTTCTTTAACATTAGGAAAAGTAAAGATAGGAAAATTAGTATTTATAAAGATACCAATTATTTTTTACTTTATTTATACATTATTAATATTATTATGGTTAAACAAAGAAAGAAGAAAATATTTATACATATTAGAATTTATACTAGTAATTCATTTTGTTTATCCTTCTATAATATCAAACAATTATATACATATCACAGATGTAGAACAAGGAGATAGTACCTTAATACATATCAATAAAACAAATATTTTAATAGATACAGGAGGAATAGAAGAAAATGACTATCTTTCATTTAATATATTAATTCCATTTTTAAAACAAAAAGGAATATCTAAAATTAACTATTTAATTACAACCCATGGCGACTACGATCATATGGGGGAAGCTATTAATTTAGTTAATAATTTTAAAGTAGAAAAAGTAATTTTTAATTGTGGACCATACAATGATTTAGAAAAAGATTTAATTAAAGTACTAAATAAAAAGAAAATACCATATTACTCCTGTATTAAAGAATTAAATATAGATAATAACAAATTATATTTCTTACAAACCAAACTCTATGATAATGAAAATGATAATAGTAATGTTGTTTATACAGAACTTAATGGATATAA
>CACZQK010000037.1 GCA_902783315.1 uncultured Erysipelotrichaceae bacterium
TAATCATAGTTTCCATTTTCATATATGCCCTTGGCTTTTATAATTTCTATTTTCTCCATTTCATTTACTGGTTCTAGTTCTTCTTGATCTGAATTTTCTTCATTTAGCGTTGATTTTGTACTTTCTTCCTGTTCCTTTTGAATTTCTTCCTTTGAATTTTCATCCTGTTTTTGTTCTTCTTGTTTTTCTTCTTTTAATACTTTTTCCTCTTTTTCCTCTTTTTTATCTGTTTTGTCTTTTTTTAGTTTTTCCTTTATCTTTCCTTGTTGTTTTAAGTCTTTTCCTTCAGTAATAATTTTTTCTCCAAATCTTTTGTAATTTTTAAAGATAAAACTAGTATTTGAAAAATCACTTTTAAATGATAACTTTATCTTTTCTGTTTCGCTATCGTTGTATTTTATTTCTAAATAGCCTTTAGGAAGATTGGTTGGTCTAAAAAACCATAAAGAATATCCTGAAAAATCAACAATTTTTCTATCAATATCTACATCTTCTGAAATCAGTTCAGTTTTTCCGTTTTTTTCATAAAATAGTTTTATATTTTCTATTTTTAATTCCTTATCTGCTTTTACGGTTCCAATTTTTAAATATGTTTTTTGGTTAGTGCTAACAAATATACCATCATTTATTCTAAAATGTTCACTTTCACCATATACAGTATATACTCTTATAGTATTATAAGAGTTGATGAAATAGTATACTAGAAAAAGAAATAGAAGTATTCCTATTATGATTGAAGATATCATTAAATTCTTTTTTATTCTTTTGGTCTTTTTATTGCTTTCATCTACTAAATTTAATGTAGTAGCTTCTAATTCTTTTAATGAATCATTTTTTAGTCTTTCTCCATTTAGCAATTCGTTAATTGTTACATCAAATAGTTCACTTAGTTTTAAAAGTGTTGAGGAGTCTGGTATTGTTTGTCCTCTTTCCCATTTACTTACGGCTTGTCTGCTAATTGGAATCATATCTGCCAACTGATATTGACTCCATTTCTTTTCGGTTCTTAATGAATATATAAATTTACCTATTTTGTCTGGATTCATACTTCTCTCCCAAGTAAATTATATCTTGTGAGCTTATTTTCTAAAAGCAACCTGTTGTTTACAAAAAAAAGAATAATTTCTTATTCTCTTTATCTATTTGACCAACTTGATGGAAATTTGATTAGGCTTCCTGGATTTATTAGTCTTCCAGTATAAGCACTATAACTACAACCACCATTTTTCCAATGACAACTTGAAATCTCTAAATGTAAGTGTGATCCACTAGAACATCCTGAAGTCCCCATATATCCAATGATAGTATTTTTGTTTACAATTGAGCCAACATTGATATTTCCATAACTTCTTAAATGAACATATGATGAGTAAATATATTTTCCATTGTAGTTGTGCTTAATTACTACAATTTTGGCATTTCCGTTACAAGAGTATCCCATACTTCTACACCAATACTCTGAAGTACAACTGTCTGTGTATATAGCATGCACAGATCCTTCGGCGATTGGATATATGGCAATCGCTTTATCATTACTACTTAAATCGTATCCTAAATGTCCACCAGTCATTCCTCTAACTAAATATCCATTTTCCATAGGTCTCGAGAAAAAACCAACACTAGGTAAGGATCCACTTGATGACGATTGGGATACACGATATTCACAAGCTTGAATATCTTCTGATGCTCCACAGCCTAAGCTTTTATAATATTTGACGCTTGATTGAGCTGATTTAATTTGTTCTTCTATTGATGGCATACTTTCTTTAATCTGTGCTGAATCTGCCTCTATCCTGGCCTGTTCTTTTTTTAAATTTACTTTTAATGCTTTTAATTCTTCTGTTTTAGCATTTAATTCTTTTTGAGCTTCTTGATTTCTTTTTATTAGTTCTTCTAACTCTCTCATAACTTTATCATTGTACTCTGTTAATTGTTCAACAATTGACAATCGATAAATCATATCTGTTATATCATTAGCTCCAAAAGCATATTCTAAATAAGAGTTTTCTCCATTTGCAATTTGATAATAGGAAATAATGTTTTTACTTTCTTCACTTTTCTTTTCAATTTCTTTTTCACTGTCTTCTATTTCCTTTTGTAAACGTTCTATTTCTGCTTCTGTTTCTTTTATTTGATTTTCAATAGAAGCAATTTTTTTCATTATTTCTTCTACTTCTTGATCATTTTTTGCTAAATTTGCTTTTTTATTTTCTAATTCTTGAGTATATTTTGAAACCTCTGCTTCAAATTCTTGAATTGTCTTTGCAACAGTATCTACTGGTAGTGCTAAAAAAGATACAGTTACTAATAAAATAGCAACAACTATTAACAATCTTTTCGTCATTATATTTTCAAATATCTCCTAACTGCGCTAGCACTACCTATCATTCCTACTAAAATACCAATTCCTATTACGATTAAGGATGCTTGATAGATAAACGGTTCTGGTTTGATTAATTGGACCAATTTAGAATATAAATATCCATCAAAATGCTTATAGAAAGCTAAATATCCATATGTTGTAACTATTACTGGTATGATTGAACCAAATATTCCTAAAATCATCCCTTCAATAATAAATGGTATTTTTATAGTTAAATTACTTGCTCCCACTAGTCTCATTATTCCTATTTCTCTTTTTCTTGCAGAAATAGTTAACTTTATCGTGTTAATAATTAGAAATACTGTTACAATTATTAGGGCAATTACTATTCCGTAAGTAAGCTTTTGTATTGATGAGAAGGCTGTGACCATTTTATCAACCATTCCTTCTCCATAGCGCACTATTGAAACTTTATCAATTTTTTCTATCTTTTCGGCTGTATTTCTTATAGCAGTTACTTCTTTTACCTTTACTTGAAAGGTATCTTTTAGTGGGCTATCTTGCTCTTCCCAATTGTCTAGTACTGCATTAAAGACCTCAGATTCTTCTTGCATTTTTTCTTTTACTTCTTGTTTTGTTTGATATGTATACTTTTCCACATTAGGGATTGCTTTTATTGCTTTTTCAATTGTTTTTACATCCTCTTCTTTAGCATCATTATCTAAAAATACAACAATTGTCATATCTTTTTCAATAGCTTCTGTGAAATTTTGAACATTAAATGAGGCAATAAGTGCGACTGATACAATAATTAAAGTTATTGTAATACAAGAAATTGAGGCTAGAGAAAGTGAGAAGTTTCTGATTACACTTTTTATAGCATCTCGGATGCTTCTTCCTAACATTCTTATTAGCTTCATTCCACATAAGTTCCTTTCTGCTTAAATTTTACAAGATGACCATCTTTCAATGTAATAACTTGTTTTTTCATCTTATTTACTATTTCTTTATCATGAGTTGCCATAATTATTGTTGTCCCTCTAGACTTATTTATACTTTCTAGTACTTTCATAATTTCCATACTCTTTTCAGGATCTAGATTTCCTGTAGGCTCATCGCACAACAACAATTTTGGATCGTTTACGATTGCTCTTGCTATTGCTACTCTTTGTTGTTCTCCTCCTGATAGATTTCCTGGATACTCATGGACTTTATTTTTTAAGCCAACATCTTCCAATGCTTTTAACACTTTTGTTCTTATAGTATCTTTTTTTTCACCAATACATTCTAGTGCAAAAGCCACATTCTCATAGACTGTCAGTTTTGGTAATAAACGATAATCTTGAAATACAATTCCTAATTTTCTTCTTAGTTTATATACTTTTTTGTTTTTTAATTTTGCTACGTCTAAACCTCCTACTATAACCTGCCCTTTTGTCGGTTTTTCTTCTCTATATAGCATCTTTATAAGGGTACTTTTTCCACTTCCCGAACTACCTATTACAAAGACAAATGATCCTTTTTCAATTGCTAGGTTTAAATCGTAGATGGCTGTTACTCCATTTTTGTATTTTTTATCTACATTTCTTAGCCTGATTAAATCCATCTATTCTATTCACCACCTTAGTTATTTTATTATATCATACATTTGTCAATAATTGGAGAAATTTCTATATTATTATTGTTATTTTATCAAAAAAATAAGTAGTTTCATTCAAAAAATCTACTTATTATTTTGCTCCTTCTACTTGATAGGCATCTGTTACAACAAAAAAAGCATTTTTGTCTATTTTCTTGATTCCTTCTGTAACATAATAATATTCTCTTGAGGGAATAACTGTTAATATTACTTTCTTTTTCTTATCTAAAAATCCCCCTGTTACATCTAGAATAGTTATCGTATGATTTAAATTATCAATAATATATTTTTTTACTTCTTCTTCTTTTTGAGTGACAATATAGAATGCTTTATTATTTGAAATTCCTAGTAAGACTTTATCCATTACTATACTGTTTATATATAAAAATATAATGGCATAAAGGGCTTTTGTTGTTCCAAAAAAGAAAGTACCAAATAATACTACTATCATGTTTATTATCATACTCGATTTAGCAATCGATATTTTTAGTTTTTCAAATAGGACTTGAGATATAACAGGTAATCCTCCTCTAGTATATCCACTTTTATACATCAAACCATTTGCTATTCCACTAAGAACTCCTGCAAATAAAACTAATAATAAAATATCATTTGTATCTATCTTAATAAACTTTGTTAAACAAGATGTTATCTCTACTAAAAATGGATATATAATACAGGCAATTAAGCTTCCTGCTGTTTTTTCTTTTCCTAGATACATATAACTTATTAGCGAACAGGCTGCTGAAATTAGAAAAATCATTAATGCTGGATTAATATTATATAGATAATAAGTTATTGTAGCAATCCCTGCTGCTCCTCCTGTTACTAAGCTTAATGGCAATAATAATAGATTATAAAGAATTGCACTTAGCAGTAGTGAAATACTAATTAGAAATAATCTTTTATATTTATCATATTTTTTCATATCATTTTCCTCCAAAGACTTCATATGTATCTGTAATAATATAAAATGTTTCTGGATCTATTTTTTTAAGACCTTTTTTTAATTTATAATAATGCTTTGTTGGTAATACTGTCATTAAGACCTTTTGTTTCTTATTTTTATATCCACCAATAGCATCAAGTTCTATATAGCCACAGTTTAATACTTTTACTAGGTATTCCTTTATTTCTTCTTTGTCTGTAATAATAAAAAAAGCTTTACTATCAGATATTCCTAAAAGAACTCTATCAGAAATCATACTTATTACATATAAAATTAATATAGAGTACATCATACTATTTATTCCAAAGAATAATCCTGATATTAGTACTATGGCTCCATCAACAAATAACATACTTTTTCCTATACCTATTTTCGCATATTTACTTACAATGTGATTTAGAATATCTGTTCCTCCTGTTGTAAATCCTGCTTTAAATATCAAACCTACTCCTAGACCATAAATAATACCTCCACAAATAGAGGATAATAATATTTGAGAGGTATCAAATTGAATCCATACATTTATATTTTCGGTCATTTTAACAAATAATGGAAAAAGAATAGAGCCAAGAACAGTTGCTTTGGTTTTTTCTTTCCCTAATGACAAAAAACTTGCTATTAAAAGAAAGATATTCATAATCATTATTGTAGTAGAGTTGGTAAAACCAAATAGTCTATTTAATATTGTAGCAATTCCTCCTACGCCTCCTGGTATTAAATTATTGGGAGTTAAAAAAATATTATATGATGCTGCGACCATAAAACAACCAAAAACAAATATTACTAATCTTTCAAAATAATTATGTTCTTTTAGATATTTCTTTTGAAAAATATTTTCTTCTAAAGATTTCATATTATATCCCCTTTTTTAAATTCCCTTCAATAAACAAATCTAAATCTCCATCTAATACTTTATTTACATTACTTGTTTCTATATTTGTTCTATGATCTTTTACCATAGAATATGGATGCATAACATAACTTCTTATTTGTGATCCGAATTCAATATTTGATTGAGTTCCTTTTATATTATTTAATTCTTGTGCTTGTTCTTCTATCTTTTTTAACAAAAGTTTATTCTTTAACACTTTTAGTGCTTGTTCTTTATTTTGAATTTGGCTTCTTTCATTTTGACAAGTAACCACTATTTTTGTTGGTAGGTGGGTAATTCTTACTGCTGAATCTGTTGTATTTACTCCTTGCCCTCCAGCCCCTGTTGAACGATAAACATCTATTTTTAAATCTTTTTCTTCTATTTCAATAGTAGTATCTTGATTAATTTCTGGAGTTACTTCTACTGAAGCAAATGAAGTATGGCGTCTATTATTAGAGTCAAATGGCGATAGTCGCACTAATCGGTGTACACCTTTTTCATTTTTTAAATAACCATAAGCATTCAATCCTTTTATCAAAATTGAAACACTTTTAATTCCAGCTTCATCCCCTTCTTGATAATCTAGGACTGTTACCTTATATTTTTTCTTTTCACACCATCTTAAATACATTCGATATAACATGCTTGCCCAATCGCAAGACTCGGTTCCTCCTGCTCCTGGGTGAATATCTAAGATACAATTATTTTTATCATAAGGACCACTTAATAGTACTATTAAGTTTAATTCTTTTATTCGTTGTTCTAATTCTTCAATGTCTTTTTCTATCTCTTCTTGAAGTGACAAATCTTCTTCTAACTTTAGTAGCTCAACCATTTCTGCTATTGATTTTATCTCTTCTTCAATAGAATCTATTTCTTTTATTTCTGTTTTTAAAGCATTTAATTTTGCCAATACTTCTTCTGCTTTTATATGATCATTCCAAAAATTAAGTGCTTCTGTTTTTCTTTGTAATTTTTCTATTTCTTTTTTCTTTGATGCTAAGTCAAAGTTCCCTCCCAATATTTTGTATTTTATTTAAACTATTTTCTATTTGTTTTGTTAATTCTTTTAGTTCCATATTTCCTCCTTATCATCTATTATTATTTTACTACATTTTTTGTTTTATCGATTTAAAAAGTGAATTTAAATGCAAATTCACTTCTTTTTTTCTACTTTTTGGTATTTTTTTTGGACTTTTACATATATTAATATTGAGGAAGGTTCACTGTTTCTTGTGAAGATCCTCTGTATATAGATTGAGAGGCTTTATGCCTCTTCTTTTTGTTTGTTAAAATAATTTAATATTATTCCAACAAAGTAGCTTCCTCCTAAGATTATAATACTCCAAATAATAGACATTATGATACTTTGCTCTTTTATTCTTAAAAATGGATATGGCCCAACTATAATATTTAGAAAATTCAAAATAATTAAAATAAAGGAATAAGTAATAGTAAATAGGAAACCTAAGTATTCTTTGAAACTCCTTTTTTCATAAAAAATATACGATATAATGCTAATTATTGGACATAAAAGATGAAAAATAAAAAATTCATTTTCTAACATTAAAGCTTTATAATTAAAATTGGCCATTGGAGTTAAAATAAATATTACTACTAATATCGTTACGGTTAAACAGCTTGTAGTAATAAAGCGTAAGTCTCTTACTATTTCTTTATCCTTTTTAACGAAAAAGAGGAATAACATTGAACTAAATAGTGCTAACAAATTACTATCCATTGTGTAATATTGCATTGGAATAGAATGATTAGTACATACATATAAACCAAAACCAATTACTTCTAAAGCCAGTATTATAATATTACATATTAAAGCTTTTTTCTGCCTCCTCATAAATCTTTCCCTCCTTTTTTGCCAGAATTTAGAGTATCACAAAAAAGGATGTTTAACAAATATTTCTCGTTTTAAGATGTATATTTATTAATAATTTTACAAAAATTAGACATATACTTTTATTTAAAAAGATAATCATTAATTACTATTGTACCATTATCATAGTCAATCGTTGCTTCTGCATCATAGGGAATGAGACATTTTGGAGTTGCATGTCCAAAATTTACATTGAATAGTACTGGTGTTGATAGGTTTATAAATACTTCTTTATAGACATTTTTATATTCATCATAATACTTTTCATCTTGTGGCTTACCTACAATAACGCCTTTTACTGAACTTAGAATTTTACGAGTTTTTAATTCTATTAGCATTTCTTTTAGTCTCTCTGGGGTTGGTTTTTCATCGCTTGTCTCAATAAAAAGTATTTTTTCTTGCCATTCTGCTTCGGTAGGGAAAATTTGATATTTTTCAAATATTTTTGGTTCATCTTTATATCTTATTCCTACAAGATCGTTATAAATAACATCAAGGCACCCACCATAAAGCTTACCGGTTACTATCCCTTTACCATTTAATGTTTCAAAACCATGCATTTCTTGATGGCTGATTCTTGGTTTTCCTAGTTCTTCTACACCGAAATTTTCTCTTTCCATATACCAAGTTTTGCTTGAAGTAATTTCATATGGCTTTGAATTATCAAAAAACTTTAAAAAATGTTTTTTAGTATATGGTAACATATCATTATCAAGTTCAGCGATATCTACAAGTAGACTATGCCCATAAAATGTTGATAAGCCTAATTTATTTAACATCAGATGATTATTCGTTGAATCTGAAAAGCCAGTAAATATTTTAGGGTTTTCAATTACACTTTTTTTAAATTCTTCATCTTCCATTAAATACGGAATTGTTTTATATGTATCGTCACCACCAATAGCACAAATAATTGCTTTTATACTTTTATCCATAAATGCTTGTTTTAAATCTGCGGCTCGTACTTCTGGGTGCTCTTCTAGATATTTCATATCTTTTAAAGCATTGGGCATTAGAACTGGAACTAATCCAAATTCTTTTAATCTTTTTATTGCAATATCTAATTGATGTTTGCAAAAAGGCATTCCTAAAAGGCCTCTTGATAAACTTACAATTGCTATTTTATCTCCTTTTTCTAACTTTCTTGGTTTCATACTTTTCTCCTTTCTTTTTTTCTCTAAGAATTTATATTTTTGATACTTTTATCACACGTTTTTATAAGATAAATCCATAAACCTGAAGAAATCATTATATATACCATTGTGGTTAATGTGATTATTAAATAATTTTTTATATTAAAATCTAACATTTTCATGATTAAAAAGCCTGTTATTCCTATTAATCCCATACCAATGAATACGGAAATCATGGAACTTAAGCTTTGCTTTACTATTTCAGTGTCATTTGTGGCATCTAATTTTGGATATTTTAAATTGACTGTAATACCAATTAATGAAGAAGTAATTGGTAAAATGATAGATGATATTACTAATAATAGAATCATTAGCCAATCAAATGAAAATTTTATAAATATTATTATATCACCAATTAAAATACAAGGTATCATTATTATGGTTGCTGCTGCAACCTTATATAAGATAATTTCAATTGGTTTTAGTGGGAGGCTTTTTAAAATATTAAAGGACTTATTTTCTAAAGAAATCATACTACTTGTAATGGATGTCATTAACGAAGTAAAACAGACTAATCCAAATAGTATTAGTGGTATTTGATGCTTAAGTTGATTTATTGTAATATTTGAGGATGACTTTAATATACCTTGACTAATTGAATCAAATTTTATTACTCCAAAGATGCATATTGCAATAAAAAGAACTAATCCAAAGCCTGCATTTGTAATGAATACAGGAGTTGATATAAATCTATTTACTTCTTTTTTTACAAAAGCAGTTATCTTTTTTTGTGATTTAATTTTATAATTTGTTGTTTTATGTCTTGTAATTGTTCTTTTAAAATTAGAATTTATTTTAAAATATACTTTTCCTAATAAAAAGATACTTATAAAAAAGATTACTAAATGAAAAAATATATATTGAAATAATTTTCCTATATTAAAATTATCTACTAACGATATATAAGATCCAACTGGATAATATAATCTTGTAAGTAAATCGTTTATACTAGTTGCTTTTTGAACTATATTTTTAGTAATTGACTTTGTATTATAAGATAGATATAGAATACCTAATAGTAATATCATTGTAAGTATTGTTTGAGCAATATTTTTTTTCTTAAATTTTGATGAGAAAAATGTTAATAAAAAGCCAATGAAGCAAGAAACAACAACAGGAATTATTGGCAATAAAAGCAATGCTACAATAGATGTTAAATAGTATGTCCAGCTAGGATTTATATAATATGCATAGACAATTATAGTGGGAAGTAAGAATAATGAATTATACATAAATTCAAAAACATAAAATTTAAAAATACGAATGAATAGTATTGTATTTTTTTTGATTGGTAGTGAAAATAGCAAATTATCATCTTTACAATTGAATAATAAATTTCCTGATTTATATATTCCTTCCATCAAAGTAATAAATGATACTGCTGTTGCAAATAAAGTTAATAAGATAAATTCTAAGTGTAATGGTTGTAAAATATTTATTAGTTTTGTTGCATATATTCCAATAATAAATAGGAGGTATATTGTAAAAAATATTGGGATTATAAATTTACTTTTGGTGTTTTTTTTCGTATATATTTTGAAGATATTCATATCATGGTTTAAGCTTACTTTTATAAGGGATAGTAATTTATTCATATTAAGCCTCTAAATCAAGGAATACTTTTTCTAGTGATTTATCTCCCTTTATTTCTTTCATACTTCCCACAGCCATAATTTTTCCTTTTTTTATAATAGCTACTTTTGAACATAATTTTTCAGCAACATCTAGTATATGAGTAGAGAAAAAGATAATTTTTCCTTCCTTCACCATTTCATTCATTATTTTTTTCATATCAAATACAGCTTTAGGATCTAATCCTACAAACGGTTCATCCATAATCAAAATCTTAGGGTCATGAGCTAGAGCGCTAATTAACGCTACTTTTTGCTTCATTCCGTGAGAAAAAGAATTTATTGGATCTTTTAAATTATTCTCAATTTCAAATAGCTTAGCATATTTCTGAATATTCTTTTCTCTTTTTTCTTGACTTGTTTCATACATATCACAGATGAAATTAATAAAATCTATAGCTTTCATATTTTCATAAAGTTCTGGATTATCTGGTACAAAAGCAATTTCTTTTTTACAATCTACTGGATTTTCTTTTATTGATTTACCATTAATATAAATATCCCCTTCATCAAATTCATGAATACCAACAATAGCTTTAATTAAGGTTGTTTTTCCGGCGCCATTATGACCGATAAAAGCAAATATTTCTCCGTCTGGCACTTCAAAAGATACATTATTTAAAGCAATGTTCTCTCCATATTTTTTGGTAACATTTTTTATCTCTATCATATTTAAACTCCTAACTACTTTTATTATATCACTTATTGAATTTTAAAGTTATTATTTTTAATTACTATTATAAGTTACTTTATATATTTTATTATTGATTGTTTCTGTAGCGTTTATAATTTCATTTTCATTATCGGTAATATTTCCCAATATAGGATCTGTTATTCCTTTTATCGTCCCATCATAAAAATTGATTGTTCCTGTGCTTATTACTCCATAGGTTTCTCCCTGAATTATAGGAGTACTGTTATTAATATTACCATCTTTTTGACCAATTGTTAGTAATCCTTCGTTTGAAATAGCTTGTTGGTTTAGTCCAGTTATCGTTCCGCCATTAATTTTTATCGTTCCCCCTCTTAGATTTTGAACGGTTCCCCTTGAGATTGTTGAGGTATCTGGAGTTCCAGTTGCTGATGATGTAATATTCGAATTTTCATTAATTTCTACATAGCCTCTTGATAAATTATAAATTGCTTGTCTTGTTCCTGTTGAGATGACATTGGCACTTACTATTAATTTTGCATTTTCATTGTTATCAATGGTTGCTTTTGAAGCATTTGAAATTATGGTTCCATTTATAATATTTAGGGTACCTCTATTATTTACAACTTGGTTTTCGTTATTATTTGTTAAAGTATAGTTTTGTAAATTTAGAGTTATATTTTGATTGGCATTTATTGTGATATTTTCGTGAGTATTTCTTAAAAGATTTATTGTTGTAGGGGTATTGTCTTTTGACACGTTATTTATAGCCTCTTGAATTGTATTATATTCTACTCCATTTATTTCAGCCACTGCCTCTTTTACCCAATGGGCATAATAGATAATATTATCATTTACTATTGTATCTTCGTTTATTTGTGTTCCGGTAGTAGAATCTGTAAACCAACCAATAAGTATATATCCTGATTTAGTAGCAATTGGTGGAGTACATAGCCTTTCTTGCTTTGCTACATTTCTTGTTGTTTCATTTACTGTTCCTCCATTGGCATCAAAGGTTACAGTATATGTTTCAGCTAAAAAAATTACTTTATATATTCTTTCTTCTATTATTTCTTCTGTTTGAGCAATATTATATCTTTCTTCTTTGTCATTTATATAAGATTGGTTATTTGTTGGGCTTTCCTGTCCTTTTATACTTCCATTATAAAAATTATAATTTTTGGTAGAATTTATCCCATAAACTTTTCCTTGAATGCTTGGAGAGTTTCTATTAGGATCATCATCTTTTATTCCAATTATCATATTAGCTTCATTTATTACTGCACTAAAGTTATAAGAAATGATTGTTCCTTCTTTTATTATTAGTGTACCATTATTTATATTTTGAAGTGTTGGTCTTTGATTTGACGTGGAAGTTAAAGTAGAGTTTCTAGTAATTTCTGCTATTCCGCCATTGTTGTATAAAGCTTGTTTGGTACCTGTTGCAGTAATATTAAGATTTTCTAATTTTAAGTTCCCAGTTTCTTCATTATTGATAGCACCGTGAGGGGCATTAGTCGTCATTGCTCCATTTTTGATTATTAATGAACCATTATTTTCTATGATTGGATTGCTTTGATGATTACTAATTGTGTGGTTTTGTAAATCGATTATTATTTTTTTATTTTGATTAATTTCTAGTAGTTCACTTGTATTTTGTAGTAATTCAATTTTGGTCTCTATATTGTCTTCCGTTATAGAATTTATGGCAGACTGTAAGGTATCAAAATAAGTATCATTTATTTTAGCTACTTTATTTTGGATATTAAATTTAAAATTAATGTAAGAGTTTAAAGTATTATTTGTGATTTCTGACAGCGATTCTTTATACTTAAAAGTGATAGTAAATTCTTTTTCTTCTTTTGGATTTAGGATATTTCCAGTGTTTATTCCATTTAAAAAAAATTGAATATCTGTATTATCATATCCAATTTCTGTATCATAGATTGCTTCTACATATGTTGCTGGAAAGTCTGTATTGTTTTTTATTTTTATTTTAAATGTTATTTCTGATGACAAGTCATTTCCTAAGATAATTTTACTATTCATTATTGTTAAGTATGGCTCATTAATAACTGATAATGTATGGTCTGCATTAGTGCTTGTTACATATTTTATATCTGTAACCATAACTTCTTTTGCAGAGTTTGCAGATGCTTCTCCTTCTATTTTTAAATCAATATTTGCAAATTCAGCATATCCAATTCCTAAGATTAGATTTATAAAAATAATTAATGTCAAAAAAAGAGGACCTTTTTTGATTATTTGGTCCTTCTTTTGATTTGTTGTTTTCAAATATATCTCCACCTTTTATATTTATAAATATACGGACTCTTTAATATTATGTTTTTCAATTTTCTTTGTTTTATTCCTATATTTTATAAATATATAAAATCCTAATATTATTTATCCTCTTGGTTTACTATATTTGTCTTTTCTTCACTTATTACCTTTTCTTGAATAGGTTCAGTAGATGATATTTTATCAATTGGTAAGTTTCCAGTTTCTTCAATGACAGTTTGAATATTATTTACTGGAATAATCTCTTCTTTTTGAAATTTAAAGTTTAAAAATGAATTTAGAGTATTATTTAATAAAATAGTTCCATTATATTTAAAAGTTATCATTAGTGTTTTTATTTCATTTGGCTCTATTTTATCCCCTATATTTATTCCTGATACTTCATAAACTATACTTGCATTATCATAAAAATTAGGGTCATATATAACTCCAGCAAAAGTATATGCTTCATTTAATGTATTTTGGATACTTATTTGGTAAGTAATAGTGGATGCTAAATCGTTATTTAATACTATGGTACTGTCCATAGTTGTTTGATAAAAATCATTTATTGTTGATAGATTTTGATTTACATTCGTTCCACTTACATAATTTATACTTGTAATCATAATTCCTTCTTGTTTTTTCATAGTAGCTTTTCCACTAATTGTTAAGTCAACAGCTGAAATTTGCGCATAACCTACACCTAAGAAAGTACTAAGAATAACTATTATTCCTAAAAATATTAGCGTTATTTTGGTTTTTTTTGATAATTTCAAATTATTTCACCCCTAGTTACTTTTTTATAATAATTATTTCCATCTTTTTAATGTTGGAAATAGTTTTGTACAATAATTCCTCATTTCGTCATTGGTCATTCCTGCCTGTTCTCCATATTGAGAACACATTTCTATATATTCCTTCATATTTACTTTATCAACAAATTCTCCATCTTTATAACAGTATTTACAATAATCATTATTAATCGTTTGATCTTTATTTGTTCCTAAATCATCTTTCTTAGTTATAGGCATTCCACAACTTTGACATATTTGCTTTTTCATTACTTTTCTTTCTCCTTATTTTATTTCGATTTCTTCTAATTCATCAGGAACTATTATTTTTCCATTAAAATTATTTTGCCCTTCTTCTATATATAATTTTTTCCTATTTTTTCCATGAGTTTCTTCTGTATGATATAAAATTAAGTTTTTTACGTTTTTTTTCATTCATTAATTTTGAAACACTTTTTACCGTTGATTTGTTTATTTCATAAGGATGAAAAATATCTTTATCAGAATCTAGGCAAAAAGCTTCATGCGTTACATAATCGGCATTTTCTAATCTTGAATATATTTTTTCATTAACTGTTTCATCTCCTAAAAAACAACTTTTTTATTTTTTTCAGTAAACTCAAAACCATATTCAATTGTGCTTTTAGCACAAATATTAAAAAATGTATATTCTATGCCATTTATGATATGTTTATCTCCATCATTTAAAATTACAAAGTTTATTGATTGATATAAAATATCTGTTAATTTCCTTGGTAAAGTGCGCTCTAATATTATTTTTATTGTATCATTTACATCTTGATTTGAATAAATATTTATTTTCTCCAAGTTTTCACCAAACATGATAAGGCAACCTATTTTTTTTAATAACCAAATTAGTCCTAAGACATGATCTGTATGAGAATGAGAAATAAAAATATTTTTAATACTTTTATAATCAATACCTGCTTGAGTTAATTTATTCATTATTTCAATACTTCCACCAGTATCAATTAAAAAATTACCTTTCTCATTTTGAATAGAAAAACAGGTATTGTATAAAGAAAGTGTGCCCCCATTTCCGACACCTAAAAATATTAATTTAGTCATTCAGTCTCCTTATATTGTACAAAATATTTTTTAATAACTTATGATATTAATTGTATCACTTTTTAAATTTAGAAACAATTCCCTTTTGTTTGCATTTCGGTATTTCATACATTTAGGTATTTTTTTGTACTCACATGGTGTCACATCAATTGTAACTCTACAAAAAATACCTAAACTCAAATTTTGTTAATGTTGTAATATTGTTATTTTTAAGATATAATTGTCTAAAGGTGGTGCAAAGATGCAGTTTGAAATAGCAGACGAAGGCAATTTAAAAAAATTTATAACTTCTTTACCAGAAACATTTCAACAAAATGATAATTTTGTAGAGATGATTAATTCTATTATTAATGGCGTGGATGGTTATTTTAAAAATGGATTTACAGTTTTTGCGTATGTAGATAAAAATGGTAATACAATATCATTGCGTACTAAAGCTATTCAGAAAATAGAACTCCATGTATCTCCTCCATGCAACTATTCAACTATGGAGGGACATGATTTTCAAATAAATGAATTGGGAGATTTATTTCATACTTATTCTTATGGAAATTTGTATGATGCAAATAATTATTGTAAAAGTTATAATTTTGATAATCTTAATAATTTTCAAATTAGTGAAGGTGATGCAATTTTAGATGCTAATTATAAGTATGAAAAATTTAATGAAGATGGAATATGTATGATAAAATCAGATTTTTATGAAAATATTGTTTTACTAAATAAGGTTAATTATAAAGATTCTGACTCATTTTCTCAACAATTATTTAAACTTCATAAGCCAACAAATTTTGATTTTATGGGTGGGCCGATCCTCAGTCAATCCAGTGCAGGTGGACAGGTTCATTCTTCTTTTAGAATTAAATATCCAGGACTTGCTCAGTTAAATTCTTATAAAGTTGATTCTTGGGGAAACAACAGCAATACGAATTTTATGATTGCTCGTGTAAGTTATGAACATCCAGATTTATTAGCAATATGGTCCCCTCAGGATTATGTTGCAACATGGGAAAATGGAGGTTGGGCAGTAAATAATGATTATATAAATATCGGTAGAGTCAATTTAGAAGATGCGGAAAACTACGTAGAAAGAAAGTTTGAAGAAAGCCTACCAGAAAGTGAATTTGCTAAAAATCCAAGAAATAAAAGAAAACTTGAGGGACTGTTTAAACTTACAACTACTGTAAGTGAAAAATTAGGAACAAAAAAGTAGACAATAGTGTCTATTTTTTTCTATTCTATTCAATATCTGAATGATAAATTTGAAAGTAAAAAAGCATTAATAATATGTATATATAAAAAAATAAATACTATAAAAGCACGCTGAATTGAAGATGAAATTATTCTAAATATCAATCAAGCTTTAGTTTATTTTTTGTCATATGTAATCTTTTTAACTAATTTTATTATCACAATCTAATGAGTTAGATGTTGACACAAATAGGTAATTCATTAAATATAAATTAATTTGTTAGAACATGCTAGATATAAAAAAAAGACAACTCAATATAAATCTGAATTATGTTTTTTTTACTCTCTTTATAAACCATCTATTTTCATTGATTCATCTTTCTTTTTTTATGAAGTATTCCATCCTGGTTTCCATGATTTTGTTTTTCGCCAGTCATTTGCAATAGCTTCTTCCCAGGTGATATTTTTAGTAATTACTTCTAAGGCTAGTTGTGGAGCTTTGTGGGCTACTAGAGCTATTGTTTTGTTGTCATAATTTTTTATTAAATAGTAACAAAAATTTCTCAGTCTTTTTTCAACATCCTTTAAAGATTCTCCATTTGGGAAAGGATCATTAATATATTCTTCATATCTTACAAGTGATGTATCTTCTCCATTATAATCGCCATAGTTACATTCTCTTATTCTACTATCATTTAAAATTTCTTTTTGTCCTTTAAAAGTATAGTTTGCAGAATCAATTGCTCTTTTTAAATCCGATGATATTACTAAATCAATATCATCAAGACTAATTTGATCTTTTAATTTTAAACTTTGTTCTATACCTTTTTCAGATAGTTTTCCTGGAAGCCTTCCTGTTGATTTATGCTCTAAATTATCAGTTGTTGTTCCATGAACAAAATAAATTATTTTAACCGTTATTATTTTCCTTTCTTAATGCCATAATGAGAATTTTTTTGTTATTGGATTTATTATATCTTTTTCTCCAAAAGCGACAATACAAAAGTATTCCATATTTTCATCACTGGTTTCTTTTGTTTTAGCTAATTGTTCTTTATAAGTATCACCAGTCATGGTTACTGTGAAATCTGTAAAATGAACTTTTTGCTCTTGAAATTGTTTTCTAGCTTTTTTTATTTCACCATTACTTCCTCTAAGCACAATTAAAGAGAGTGCTGATATACTCTTATGATTTGTATCTTTTCCCTCATAGTCTATAAAATTCATTTTTTCTTTTTCTTCTGGGGTTGCAGAATTAACTAATCCCAAACAAGCATGGGCAACGGCATTTAAAGCTTTTCCACTTTCTATTTTTTTATTTACAATCACTACAAATTTGTAAGCATCTGCATTGTCCATTGATATTCCTCCTTTTGTAATTATATTATATCTAATATCTTTATATAATACTAGTTAATTAAACTATTTTAAAACTTAAAAAGCTTATTTTGACAAATAAGCTTTTGAGTGACGATTAATGCTTATGGTGGTGATCCATTTCTGTATGTCCTGATAGACCATATTTATGAGAAATAGGGTCTTCAAAAATAAAGTTTTTTACTGGATTGAATGTTAAAAACATATAAGCACATATTTCAAAAAATAGTAGTATACAACTTGCGTATGTATATATAAAAGGGATAGATTCAAAGTTTATAAAATAGTAAAATACTAAATTAGAACATATAACTGTTATATAAAAGCATATAACATCTACAAATAAAATAGATTTTTTTGTGAATGTTGTATAACTATAAAATAGTATTGGTATTAGTATTATTATCGTTAATAAGCTTAAAGACTTTCCAATAAAATAATTAGCATTTAGTCCATAAATATATCCATCATATAAACTCCACAAAATAGTTGGAGTCATGCAGATTTTTATATGTTCCCATGTACTTTCATTTACTGCTGAAAAAATAGCAACAAATTTATTATGATGACTTAATTCATAAGTGAAATGTAAAAGTGTTCCAATAACTGCTATAAAAAGAATTCCTATATATAACATGTACATACCTTTTTATGTGTTTTTCCTTTTCTTCTTTATTAAAAAATTATATCCTATCAGTAAAATAGTAAATAATTCTATAATTACTAAAGTTATTGTTGAATAAGTTTTAGGATTTGTTAATATTTCTTTAACTAAATCATCTTTTACTATTACTCTTACTATTATTTCTTTATCGCCAAAAGTGGTACTAATTATCGTTTCCCCTTTTTTTAAGGGAACAATTATACCATTTTCGATTTTTAATATTGAAGGATCTTCAATTGTCCAAACTAAGCTGTCTTTATCTATTTCTTCTATATTAATCTCATCAAAGATAGTATTTATTTCTAGATTATTATCTATTTTAATTTCCTTAGTTAATTCATTTTTTTCAACAACAAATTTGTAATAGCCATAAGTCGGATTATTATTATAATTATCCGCAATTAATATAGTATCATCATTTTTCAATGATATTTCCATAAGTTCAGTGCTATATATTTTATTGCGTAACTGAATACTATTGATAATATTAAAATCATTATCTGTATAATATATGTGTAGCCCTTTTTTATCACCAGTTGAATACTTTGCATTCATAAAATATCCATTTGGCACTTTTCTAATTTTTTTAACTGTGGCGCCATCATCTAATAGTTGTTCTTCTTTTATTAATTCTAGATTCTGGCTAAGTTTTAAATATTTTGTTTTTTCAGTTCCTTCTTCATATACTTCTCTAGTTACGATAAATTCATTTTCTCTGGACTTTGTGATAGAACTTGCCTCTAAATCAACATTTCCATAAGTATGTAGAAGATTTCCCTGATAATCTATTTTGGCAACACTTCTGTTTGCTATATAAAAGCCATCTTCTTGGAATAGTAAATCTCCTGGTATTCCACGTATTGTGGCTGACCCTCCAGAACTTGCATATGAAATAAGTTGAGATGTATGACTACTATATATAGTATTGAAAACCACGTCTCCATCTAAAGTAATTTTTGCTACTCTGTTATTTCTCAAACAATCATATGTGTATATGGTTCCGCTAAAACTTATTTCTACAGGATTTTCACAACTAAAAAATAAGTAATATATTTCATCATTATATATTTTGATATTTTGATTAGCTACGTAAGTATAATTATCAAAAAATAATTTTTTTGCATATACTAAATTTCCAGATGCATCGTATTTTAATAAATTGGTTTCATCTTTTCTAAAAAATCCACTGATTCCTGGCTCAGAGGTTGTCAAAACTCTATCTGTTGCAATCACATATATGTTGTCATTACTATCAACTGCAACGGCAGTTGGTTCTTGAGCTTTAGTTTCATCATCTAAGATGGAAGACTTTTGCCAAATCATATTTTTATTTTTATCATATTTTGTTATTTTTAGAGTTTTTTGAGAGGTTGTTATAATATTTCCTTGACTGTCTTCTGCTAATCCTAATACTCCTCCTTCATTAATATCTATATTAGTATTTATGTCTGACTCTATTTTTGCTTCTGTAAAAAGTGGAATAATTAGCATGATAATTACTAATAGTAATATCTTTTTTAATTTCTTCATTTAACTTTTTCATCCCTCTTTCTATCTTATATTAATTATATAAATATAAATTAGTTATGTAAATAACGCATTTGTTTTTAATTTGTATAATTGTGTATAAAAAAAGATTCTAATCAAAGAATCCATTTTTTATATTTTTTAATTACTCTTCTTATATACCGTATATCTAAATACATCATCAAAACATAAATTAGTCAAGAATTTTCTTGATTCAAGAATATTTTCAATCTTATCTAGCATTTGTTGTTTTTCTTCTTCATTTTCAGGAACATGAACTTCAGCCCACCATGAAAGCATGTCCTCTTTAAATTCTTCTTTAGATTTATATGGTATTTTGTCAACAGCTTTGTCACATAGTAATAATTTATATCCTTTTTTCTTTAAAACCTTATCAATAAGTTCATTAGACTTTCTTGTTCGCACATCATGTTGTTCAATGGGATTAAATACTTTATATAGTTCAGCAGATAAATTATCAGGATCTATTTCAGCAAATACAATGGTATCACTTAATCTTGCCATTTCATTTAATATTCTAGTTTTTAATTCTAAGTCCATTTTGAATTCATCTTTTCCACTTAAGTCAAATTCATGAAAACTTGTGCATAGGACGACATCAAAATACTTATCTGAATAGTCTACATTAGCAGCGTCCATTATCTTTAGTTCGACATTATCTAAATCTTTTAAATTTTCTTTGGCTTTCTCATAAAATTCAGGTGATATATCTACCCCTACAATATGTTTACAATATCTAGCAAAATATCTCGTATATTTTCCATCATAGTATCCTTCATCAAGCCCTTTTTCACAGCTTAAATATGGCTTTAAATCTTCCCACATCTCTTCAAATGTTTTCATTTTTTCACTCCTTATTTTTTGCTTTTTTATTCTTATATCATTAGTTAAACCTTTTTGTGATAAATCTTATTATTTTTATTAAAAAACCATTTAATACTTTTTAGCTAGTTATTATCTAATTCGTTACATTAAAAGTTTTAAGTTCTTATGGTCATCTTTATGTGTTTATATTTCAAATAAAAAGATTTGGCGCAAAAAAAACGATATGCATAGCTTTTATTATTGTTATTAATATCTTAAATTAGTGATTGTTTTATAAAGATACATCTTTTCTCTCTGTTTTCTTTCTTTGCTTTCGTATTTTATTAAATAATTTATTAGCATTTTCATAGATAATCTTATACGCAATAGTTTCTCCATATTTACCTTTTAATTGAGACATTAGGGTATGGGCAATAGATGAATAATTGTAAATTGCGACTTCTCCATATTCATAATCAGCTTCTTTACAAAAGTCCATGTCATCTGTGGCACACATCACATTGCTAAAGTCTATAATATTACCAATATGATCAATATGTTCAAGATACTTTTGATATAGTTCTTTTGAGGTCATGCTTTCTCTTTCCAATTTATCTACAATAAAGTTTTTGTTGGAGAAAACACCTACTAATCCATTAATTTCTTTTATTTTTTCTAATTGATCATCATCTAAATTTCTATCTCTAGAGCATAATGTTCGGCTATTAGAATGACTAGCATATGCACAAACATCTTTACCTTCTTTTTGGGCAGTTTTAATTACTTCGACCATATCATAAAATGTGTGCTTATTAGCATGACTTAAATCTATTCCTAGACCTAAGTCAATTGCACAATTTAGAAGAATTTTTCCTGCTTCTGTTAACCCCTCTGAACTTCTATTCCCTGATGCATATTTACTCTTTGTGTTCCAACATAGTATTAAGGCATCTAGTCCTTCTTGATATAATTCTTGAAGTTCTTTACACCCTCTTATGTAATCAGCACCTTCTATACTGTATAGAATGTCTACATTAGGTAAATATGTATCTAATATTTCTTTTGCTATTTTAAACATCCTACATACTGAAACGTCTTTATTATAATAATTAGGGTGCAATTCTTCAATCATTTCTTTTTCACTCATAAAATAAAGATTAGCTATGACACCTGTTACATTTTTTTCATTGAAATATTGAGATATTTGTTCTAAGTAGGAATAATCATTTTTTAAATGGGCTATATATGCAATCGAAAGCAAGTCGTAATGTGTATCTATCATAAAATTTTCCTTTCTTAAAACTCTCTTTTTTGAATACTATTACATATTTTAACCTTTTAATCTTGTGACATGTTTTTATAATCACTAATTATATGTTTTAATTTATCTAAGTCAGTTATTTCATTCTTTAAATTATCTATATATTCGTATGTGTTTTGTGAAATACTATTTTCTTGTTCTAAATCTAAGCCATTTTCTAACAATTTTTTAAATATTTCTATTTCTTTATCTGTTATTAACTTGTCTTCTGTTATGCGCAATATATATTTTTGGGCAATTGGGAATGTGCTGGAACTTTTGTTAATATCTAATTTTTTTTGAGATATTAAATATTCAAGTATACTGTCTGAACTATTACAATTTAAGGCATATTCTAGGGTACCATCTTTTTCATCAGTTGATACTTTATTAATATCAATATCTTTTTTTATAAAATAATCTATACATTCTATATTTTGACTATTTATTGCTTGCCCTAAAGGTAGGATTCCATTGAATCCTTTACTATTTATTAATTCTGGATGCTTTTTTAAATCTTTATCTAACTTCTTTGTATCACACGCTACTATATCTGATTTAAAATCCTCTATTACCGATCTTTTTACTATATAATTTTTTCCATTATAGTTAATTTTTATCTTGCCAGCATTAACTACAAGGCTTCCCACAACTAATAGTGGTAAGAAAAATATTATTGTTAATATTCCAAAGACATTTTTAGCAACTTTTCGATTTTTTTTCGTTTTGTCTATTTTACTAAGAATTAAAAATACTATAAAAAAGGTTAAAAATGTGAAAAATAATAATAAACATATTCCTAAAAGAAAAAATATTATGTTTATTAAAAAAATTCCCATAAATGCCATTTTTTCACTCCTAATTTTATTTTTATTAGAAACTAATTATCATTATAAATTTATTTTAGTTTTTATTTCTTTTATTTTTTCTTTCATCATAGGTGCTAATTCTTTTATATAAGAGCAAGTTGTAGATATATCAAAAGTTAAAAATTCATCTAATGTTACAAATACTACTTTATCTACTTCACTTTCTTGAATTTTAATATTTTCTAAATTTATGTTTGCATAGGTAATAAAAATATCTACTAACCAATGCTTATCAACAAAGTGATTTTCTTTAAATAAAAATATTTGATTTGGTTCTATTTCAATGCCTAATTCCTCTTTTGTTTCTCTTTGAACCGTTTCAATATTTGTTTCTCCATACTGAATAAGGCCATTAGTTGAACTCCATTTCCCTGGATTATTTTTCTTTGCCATTGCTCTTCTTTGTACTAATAATTTCCCATCTTTATTTATTATCCAATTATTTATTCCTACTATATAGCAATCATCTTCACTATCTGGCCAAGGTTCATTACGAATATATATTCTTCCTGTATCTACTCTTTTACCATTTTCTAGCTTATAAAGACCTATTTTTTCCAAGCTAACCCTCCTTTTTAATAACAGTCCCAATCAACAATGGCTTTTTCAAAATTTTCAGATTTTATATCATCTTTTGAAATAAAGGAAAAGATTATCCCACTATCTCCTATCATAATACCATTTCCTAAATTACTGTCAATTTTTATAAGACATTCTGTAGTATCTTCTGCTCCTTTAATAGGCCTTGGATCCATTTGAGTAAAATCTGCATAGCCGCCTATATTTCCAGGAAAAACATTTAGACCATCCAATTCAGTATAAAAGTCCCTGCCATTCTCTTCAAAAAATTTTTCTATGTCATCCACTTCAACTTTAGCAAGTTCTTTAATTGCTTCTCTCATTAAATTGAAAGAATTATAATTTGAAATTGGCATGTGTTCTATATCTTTTTTTAGCCGTATCTTTAAAGGCTTTTCATAGATATAATTTTTCATGTTAATTTCTTTTAAATCTTGTTGGTTTTCAGTAATCTTTTTAAAATATTTTACTTTATAATCACAAGGCCAACTACATTCTCTATCAATAAATATTTCTAAAATCCCTTCTTGTGGATAATTTTCTAGTTTTATATTTTTTAAATTTATTTGAATAAGTAAAATCATAGGATTATTATTTCTATCTGTAGGATATTCTTCTCCAATTGGAAAATAGGGAATTCCTCCTATCTTGTCATCCATTATATCAGGGTATCCATCCTCAATTTCAATTCTATAGCATTCTTTAGCTGTTTTTTCTTTATATAACTTTATTATTTCTTCTATCATATTTATTGCCTCATTTCTTATTTTTATTTATTAATATGGGATAAATTCAAAATCAAAGTATGTATAGTAACCTCCTTTTGGTAATTTTAGATAGTTATCTATACATTCTTTTGCCTTTGCAGATACATCATAGATTCTTTCAGCGGTATTATTTTCTATTACAAGTGGGTTTACATATCTTATCTTGGATTTTACATTGGTAAAGTATTTACCATCAATTTTCATTTCACTTTTAAATACTTTATCACAATTCGAAAAAGTTTCCCAGGCATTTTTTAAATATTGGTCATCACAGTTTTTGAATTTATTGATTATTTCTTTCTCACTTAATGAATATAAATCATCTATATCCAATTTATTAATTTTATTTACTGATTTGCACATATCAGCTATAAATTGCATTACTACTCTATCTTTATCACATACCCAAATTGGCCATAATTCAGATATAATTTGAATAAATTCTTCACATATTATTTTATCTTTGAAAGCCAATTCATCTACTCCTTGTTCGTTTTTTGTTACTATGACGTTAGAGTAGATTTTTCTTATCTTATCAAGTTCCCATACTCGATGAAGGGTTAATCCACTGGAAAAAGTTGATTCAAATCTATCGGCAGATAGCTGTGGTGTTTCATTATCAGCAATTGGATATATTTTATAATCTGATACTTCTTCTAACTTTATATTATCTCTATCCAATAAAGCCATTATGTCTTTTGAGTTTTTAATAATATCAGTCGTTCTTTCTTCTGTTGACTCTTGTTTTTCAGAGTCTCCATTCATAAAATCTATGCAATGCTTAAAAGCTGGGGTTGCTATATCGTGAAATAGACCTGCTAAAGTTTGCTTTTTATCATGGGTAAAGTTCCAAATTATAAGGGCTACTCCAACACTATGGTCTAAATTAGAATACCAATATCTAACATTAAAGCATTTGGAATAGTCTTTTCCACAACTTAGGCTAATTTTGTTTATTCTTTGCATTTCTTTTGTAGCAATATAATCTTCTAACCATTCAGGAAATTCATTTGATAAAATTTTAAAATATTCTTTTACTTCCTTATTTAGTTGCTTAAAATACTTTCCCATAAATATTACCTTTCATAATAATAAATATATTTTTTATTTGTAATTCCAAATACCTAAGTGTCCTTTAGCAGGAATTGGGTTGTCCAATATCTCGATATTTTTTAAAATCCATGCATATCGACCTAAGGCGTATATACCAGATATATATTCATTCTTATTTTCCTTTACTTGATTTATAAAAGAATCTGTCATTTCTATGCAATCAATTAAATCACAAGAACAAATAATTTTACCATAATTTAATTCATCTATATTTATTAAAGACATTAATTCTTTGTTGTCTTTAAAACTTTTTGGTATTTTTGTAGAACTAGCATGAATATATAATTTACCTCTGTATTTTGTTTTCCAACTTCTTGTTTCAATGGTTTTTATACCATTTTTTATTAAAGTTGCATAAGGCTCAGTTAAACTTAGTACTTTCATTTTTTCTCCTTTTCTTTGCTGCATGCAAATAATAAAATAAGTCATTTAGACATTATTACATTGCTGCTTTAAAGTAAAGCATCCATCAACAACTAAAGCTTGTCCTGTTGTGTATGAAGATTCATCTAATAAAAAAAATTATGGAATCGGCAATTTCTTTCGGTTTATCATTTTTTAATAAAACTATTATATATTTTTGATATAGCTATTCATTTATAGCATTGTTTAACATTCTTCGGTGATTATCAAAGATATCTAAACTATCTACCTCATTTTCTTTTATCCAAATACATTCGTGTTCTTCTTTTTCTAAGTCTGCTATATCCACTTTCTCTTTTGAATTTAACGTTACTAAAAAAGGATAATATGTAGCTTCACGATTCTGATGTTTGTGTTCAACAAAAAATCTAAAAATATTAATGCAATCTATTGGAGTTATAGAATCTATATCTAAATATCCTGTTTCTTCAAGGACCTCCCTTTTTACAGCATCCACCATATTTTCTCCTTTTTCTATGCCACCAGTTACTAACGACTTACTATAATTTACATTATTATATTTTAGTAATAAGTATTCCTCTTGATATTTTATAATGGCTGCTATATTATCTCTTTTAACAAAGTCAAATCCTTCTCTTGGAGCATATTCTCCTTGTTCATCATATGTAAATACTATATTTCCCATTGATTAACTATCCTTTCTTTCATTTAACTAATTAAATTATAATATATTTTTCGGATTTATCTTGAAAATTAATGCTGTCCAAATTGTTTTAATCACTAATGTCTATATCTAAAGTAATACTAATTTTATAATCTTTATATTTATTTTGAATCTCATCAAATATTTCTAAATAGACTTCTTTCCTATTTTTTATTTTAAAATCGATGATTATATCAAAGCTTATTATTTTATCCTCTTCATTAAAATAGAATCCATGCATTTGTAATATTCCTTTATGGGAAAAGACCATATCTTGTATTTCTTTTTGCAATTTCATTATTTTCTTATCTTTCGTATTTACTGAATAAACTCCAATCGTATGAAGCATTACTCCATATTTTTCCATTATATTTTTTGTAATTCTTCTCGATATTTTATCAATATCCGCAACTGTTAGTGTATCAGGAACTTCAATATGGACTGAGCCTGAATACTTATCTGGGCCATAGTCATTTAACAATAAGTCAAATGCTCCTTGAACCTCTTTTTCTTTTATAATGTCTTTTTTTATATTTCTTGCAAGATTACTCTCAATTCTAATCCCTAACATGTTATCTACGGACTCTTTTATTAATTCTAAGCCTGCTTTAATTATAAATACTGATAGTAATACTCCAACATATGATTCTAAACTAATGTTAAATATTATATAGATAATTGCTGAGGCTAGTACAGAAATAGAAAGAATCGCATCATTAAAGGCATCTGATCCACTTGCTATTAAAGAGTTCGAATTAACTTGTTTTCCTTTTGTTTTAACATAAATTCCTAATATAAACTTAATTATAATACCTGCAACCAGTATTACTAAAGTACTTGTACTATAATCTACTGATTCTGGATGTATTATCTTCTTTATTGATTCTACTAGAGCAGTAATACCTGCATATAAAACTATTGCTGATACAATTAATGAGGTCATATATTCAATTCTTCCATAACCATATGGGTGCTTTTTATCAGGACCTTTGGCAGCTAGTTTTGTTCCAATTATTGTAATAATACTTGATAAAGCATCACTTAAATTGTTAACTGCATCAGATATAATTGCTACGGAATTAGCTACTAGTCCAACAAAGGCTTTAAAAGTTGCTAAAACTATATTTGAAGCAATACTAATTATGCTTGCTTTAATTATTGTTTTTTCACGATTATTCTTCATTTAATCATCCTCTAATTAAATTAATTCTTTGATTTTATCTTCCATATCTTCTGGTTTATATGTTGGAGAGTATCTTCCTACTATATTGCCATTTCTATCCACTAGAAATTTAGTGAAATTCCATTTTATATCATTTTTTTTCTTACATGATTGGCTTATTTTTTCTATTGCTTTCATTGCCATTTTATTTTTTATTCCTTCAATAGTATCTTCTGAAATAGAATTCTTTAAAAATGTATATAATGGTGATTCTTTTTCTCCATTAACTTCAATTTTAGCAAATTGGTCAAAAGATGTATTGTATCTTAAAGTGCAAAATTCATGTATTTCATCATCTGTTCCAGGGGCTTGATTTCCAAATTGATTACATGGAAAATCTAATATTTCTAATCCCTTATCATGATATTCATTGTATAGTTTTTCTAACCCTTCATATTGAGGAGTAAATCCACATCCAGTAGCTGTATTAACAATTATTAAAACTTTTCCTTTAAAACTTTCTAACGATACTTCTTCATTACTTCTATTTTTTACTTTTAAATCATATATAGACATAATTCACCAACTTTCAAAATTATTATATCATGTATAATGTTAAGCATAAAGATTTGTTTTTTCAACTTTTGTTAATTCCTTGGATTATTCATTTTTTTCCTTTTCTTAACTCTACAATAAGCTTGCCTATGTTTTCTTGATTCATAATTATTATTTTTTTCGTGATTCACTATATCAGAAGTATTAAGAGCATTCATACAAGACGTATCGTTTAGCTTATATATTTATTTTATCAAATTATCAAAAAAAAACAGTAGATTTTTTCTACTATTTAAATTGAAACATTTTAATATGAGATACTATTAGATAAATATTATCATCAATATATCTGCTATTAAATGGGCTAAGCCATGGGCAATCATTGCATAGCCAATACCATACTTTCTATACAGATATCCAAATGCTAACCCTATGCCACCATTAAATACGAAACATCTAATAATTATTACTGTTGTTAACGTCGTCATAGTAGCTGTTGATGGAAGATGCCCTGCTGCAAAAAGTAATGCAGATGTAATATTGCCAACAAGAAAAACTAAAGTAGGTATTTCTTGTTTATTTTTACAGAACATCTTAGAAAGAATGAATATTATTAATGACATAAAGAATAATCTCATCATTACTTCTTCAATAATTCCACCGGCTAATAATCCACCAATCATTTTATAAATTGTAGGTTTTTCTAGGTATTGTTCCATTACCCAATTATTTAATGGGCCAAATATTAATTTATCTCCCGGAAATAAAACTAATGCACTAAGAACAGTAGTAATTACTGTTATATAAATAGCTTTTTTATCTATTTTAAACTTCTTCCATAATTTAATCTTTTTAGATAGTATTATACCAATACTAGCGAGTATTACTCCAAATAGTATCCCATATTGAATAGCTGAAGATAAAGCAACTATTTCTTTTGTTATATCTTGATTTTGTAATTCTTTTAATAGTTCTTTAGATAAAGAATCATAACTGTATAATCCAATACAATATCCTCCAATTAGTCCACCAAGTAAGACTAACAATAAAAACTGCCAATTTTCTTTTATAAATTTTTTCATTATTTCTCCTTTTTACTCATAACTTTTTTAGCCATTGATTTTTTACCACATTTAGGACATTTTTGGTATCTAGAGGTCCCCATATGAGGAACCATTAATAATTTGAGTGATATTATTTTTTATCAATAACTTGCGAATAAGTTGAAATTAATGCTAATCTTTGTAAGATTGTTAACAAATAATATTGATTATTTTGCCTTTGATATAAATAACTTTTTTAATATCATTTTTAATCAAGTCAGAGTATTCTGATCTAATTATTTTAATAATTTCGTTTTCGTCTTCAATGTTTGAATTAACTAAAATTGTTTTCTTCATTTTACCATTAATTTGAATTGGTAGATTTATTTCATTTCTTTTTAGATATTTATCATCATATTTTGGCCATTCATCATCAATGATATTTCTACCGAATACTATTTCATATATTTCACTAGTGATATGCGGAGCAAGTGGATTAAGTAGAATAAGAAATATTCTAAATTCTTCTTTGGTAATAAATTTGTCTTTCTTTATCACATTAATAAATGTCATGAATGCTGCTATTGCAGTATTCAATTTAAGATTTTCAATGTCTTCAGTTATCTTTTTGATAAGTCCATTTATTTCATAAATGTGTTCTTCTGATATTCCACCATCTTTAACAATATCTTTCAAATCCCAAACTCTATTAATGAAATTAGTTATACCAGTTATTCCATCATAAGTCCAAGGGGTATTGTCTTCATAACCCCCTAGAAAATGAACATGAAGTCTTGCAGCATCTGCCCCATACTTTTCGATAACTTCCATAGGGGATACACCATTAGTTGAGCTTTTACTCATTTTTTTACCAGTATCATCTAGTATTAGTCCACTACCCATTTTTCTTATAAATGGATTCCTTGTAGGTACTGCCCCAATTTCATATAGGAAGTTTTGCCAAAAAAATGCATATAGAACATGTCTTGTTATATGTTCAGTTCCACCTGTATAACAATCAACACTTCCCCAATATTTTAGTTTTTCAAAATCCGCAAGTGCATTTTCGTTATGTGGATCACAATATCTTAGCCAGTACCAAGATGAACCTGCCCAGTTAGGCATTGTATCTGTTTCTCTTTTAGCTTCTCCACCACACTTAGGACATTTACAATTAACCCACTCATCTATTTTTGAAAGTGGTGAATTACCAGATTCATTAGGCATATAGTCATTTGTTCTTGGTAGTGTTAGTGGTAAATCCGAATCAGGAAGTGGTACAGTTCCACATTTTTCACAGAATACTACCGGGAATGGTTCTCCCCAATATCTTTGTCTATTAAATGACCAATCTTGCATTTTATAGTTTATTTGTTTTTTACCAAATCCTAGTTTAATTACTTTATTTATTATTTTTTCTTTAGCTTCCTTAACAGGTATACCATTAAATTCTTCAGAGTTCATCATTATATCATTATTTTTAATATAATCATATTTTTCATATGCTCGTTTACTTACATCTCCATCAATTACTTGAATCATTGGTATATTAAACTTTTTAGCAAATTCATAATCCCTCTCATCATGTGTTGGTACTGCCATTACAATTCCAGTTCCATAATTAGCTAGGACAAAGTCTGAAATATAAATCGGTACTTTATTACTATTTATAGGATTAATTGCATATATTCCATCAAGTACACAACCAGTTTTTTCTTTTTGATCTGATATTCTATCTAACTCACTTCTATAAGTTGTTTGTTTTTGATATTCTTTAACTTCCTCATAGTTATTAATTGAATCCTTAAGTTCATCAATTAGTTTATGTTCTGGGGCCATTACAAAAAATGTTATTCCATATATTGTTTCAATACATGTTGTAAATATTGATGAAGTTGTAAGCTTTTTACCATCTTTATCAACTATATCAAAACTGATTTCCATTCCTTCACTTTTACCAATCCAGTTTCTTTGAAGTTCTTTTAGATTCTCATTCATATCAATTCTATCAATATTTTCAAGAAGTTTTTCAGAATATTCTTTCATCTTCAAGAACCATACCCATCTTTCTTCTTGAACAACTTTACCATGACATCTATCACATTCACCACCTTGTGAATCTTCATTAGATAGAACTGTCTTACAATTAGGACAGAAATTAACAACACCTTTTTGTTTATATGCTTTACCATTCTCTAGAAACTTTTTAAATATCCATTGTGTCCATTTATAATATGATGGATCACTTGTACAAATCGTTCTATCAAAATCAAATGATAATCCAAGTTTTCTGGATTGTTCCATTACATTATCCATACCATTTTTTACAAAGTCTTCAGGATTAATACCTGTTTTTATTGCTGCATTTTCTGCAGGAAGACCAAATGCATCTCCACCAATTGGGAAAAGTACATTATATCCTTGTAGTCTTTTCATTCTTGAAAGTGCATCTGCTGGAACTGTACCTTTCAAGTGTCCCATATGAAGATTACCACTTATATTATAAAATTCATAAAGTACATAGTATTTTGGTTTCGTCGGATGGAAATCCACTGCTTTAAAACTCTTTTCATTAAACCATTTATCTTGCCATTTCTTTTCTATTTTTTTAAAATTATACATTGTTTATCACCCTTTCTTAAACAAAAAATAGAGCCAATGCTTAAATGTAGTATTGACCCTATTGAATTACTTATTTTATTTTTTTCTTATTAAATAGCACTCAAAATAGACCCATTACTACATAATCGGTTTAATAATAAGGCTA
>CACZQK010000038.1 GCA_902783315.1 uncultured Erysipelotrichaceae bacterium
CAACATTATTATTTTCTACTAGTTCTATCTTTTCAATAGAAATATTTTCTTCAGCATGAACAAATATTGGTAAAAAGAAGATTAACAGAACAAATAATATCTTTTTCATAATCCCACCTATTATAAGTATATCATATTAAAATAATTCAATATATTTATATTTTTTGTAAACGTAAATTAATGTAAAAGAAAAAGAGGCATGCTATTTAGCGATTACCTCACATATTAATTTACTAATTTCAGTAGGATCATCAATAGGAAGACCTGCAATCATTCTAGCTTCACTATATAAAATCTTCGTATATTTCTTAAACTCATCTTTATCTTTCTTATATAGCTTCTTTAACTTAGCAGCAATAGGATGTTTCTCATTAATTTCGAGAACAGTCTCTGCTTTGATTCCCATATCATTTGGCATAGCATCAAATACTTTTTGCATTTCAATTGATACATCACCTTTAGTTGTTAAACAAACTGGATGAGATTTTAATTTATTACTAAAACGAACATCACTAACATCAGAAATCTCATCTTTCATTGCTTTTAATAAATCAGAATTATCTTCATTAGTCTTTTTTATTTCTTCTTTTTCTTCTTCTGTATCTAAATCTAGATTACCATCACTAACATTAACAAATTTCTTACCATCATACTCTTGTAAAGCTGTAATACAGAATTCATCCACATAATCTGTCAAATATAAAATATCATATTCTTTATCACGAACTTGCTCAACTTGAGGTAAAGAATTAATTTTAGCAATTGATGCTCCAGATGCATAATAAATAGCGTCTTGGCCATCCTTCATTTCTTTTACATATTCAGATACTGTAATAAGCTTTTCATGCTTAGAAGAATAAAACATTACTAAGTCTTTCAATTTATCTTTATCTTGTCCAAAATTATTATAAACTCCATACTTTAACTGAACTCCAAAAGTCTTAAAAAAGTTAATATATTCTTCTCTATTATCTTTTAACATTGATTCTAATTCTTTACGAATTTTTCCCTCTATATTTTTCGCAATTAATTTTAAACTCTGAGATTCTTGTAATAATTCACGAGAAATATTTAAACTCAAATCTTCAGAATCAACAACACCTTTTACAAAACTAAAATAATCAGGTAAAAGGTCAGCACATTTTTCCATAATAAGAACACCATTAGAATATAAAGAAAGACCTTTTTCATATTCTTGAGTATAATAATCATATGGAGCATGACTAGGAATAAATAATAGTGATTTATAAGAAGTCATTCCCTCTACAGAAGAATGAATAACTTTTAATGGTTTATCATAATCATTAAATTTATCCATATAAAAATTTTCATAATCTTCATTAGATACTTCATTCTTTGGTTTCTTCCAAATAGGAACCATACTATTTAAAGTCTCGATCTCTTTTATGTCTTCATATTCTTTTTTCTTTTCATCTTTTAATTCATGATGAGTACATTCCATTTTAATTGGAAAACGAATATAATCAGAATATTTCTTTACTAATTGTTTTAATTCATATTCATCTAGATACTTATCATAGTCAAATTCATCCGTATTTTCTTTAATATGTAAGATAATTTTTGTACCACGCTCATCCATTTTAGATTTTTTTATTGTATAACCATCTGCTCCTTCACTCTCCCAAAGATAAGCATCTTCATTATCAATACTACGAGATAAAACAGTTATCTTGTCACTAACCATAAAAGCAGAATAAAAACCTACACCAAATTGACCAATGATATCAATTTTTTCATCTTTCGTCATGTTTTCCTTAAATGATAAAGAACCACTTTTCGCAATTGTACCTAAATTCTCTTCTAATTCTTCTTTAGTCATTCCTATTCCATTATCAATAATGGTTAAGGTACGGTTATCTTTATCAAAAGATAAGTTAATCGCTAAATCATCTTTATCTACTTTTAGTTTCTTATCTGTTAAACTTCTATAATACAACTTATCAATTGCATCACTTGCATTACTAATTAATTCTCTTAAAAATATATCTTTATTTGTATAAATAGAATTAATCATTAAATCTAATAATCTTTTTGATTCAGATTGAAATTCTTTTTTTGCCATAATATCATCTCCCATTTTTTGCATACAAATAATATATACCACTTATTTTAGCAGTTGTCAACAAAGAGTGCCAAAAAAGTGCTACATATAAAAATAAATTGTAAAGACAATAAATCTTTAAACAAAATATTTTACAGAAAAACTATTTTAATGTTATAATATAAATAAGTATAAATAGAAGGTGACAAAATGGCAGAAGAAAATTTTGGTTTTTCAAATTATGAAGTTTTTAATGATGCAATTAGCCACACTAAAACAGCAAATGAGGCAATAACATCTGCAGAAACAGAAATAAAAGGGTGTCAGTCTCAATTAGGTAGTGATGCTATTTTTATGGGACCAATAGCGGACTCTTGTAAAGATGAATTTAATAAAATATCCGTACAGATTTCTAGCATGAAAGAAAATTTCACTAGTATTGCTAGTTTCTTATCTAGCACAAGTGATACCTACAAAGGAAAAGATAATACTGCATCTAATAAAATAATAAATACAGGAATAAAAAATGAATCAACAAATAAAAAACGAATTGATACTAAAAATATTAAGAGTGGAACAAAAGTTTCCAATGCTCTTACCAAATATAAAGACGAGTTAGAAGGAGCCGAATATGCTACTGTTAATGATAAAATTTTTACAACAACTAAAACGGAAATGATTAATGGTCAACCAGTAAAAGTAACTCATGTTGTCATTAACGACCCAAGTCAAATCAACGGATCACCAGCTAATGGAATTTATGGAAATGGCCTAGAAACATCATCTTCTGCTGCCAATCGACTAAATTCTGCTATTCTAGTTAATGGTAGTCACTTTAGAAGTGATGGCCAAGAAGACTTACAAGGTGCAAATAACATCGTTATTGTAAATGGTGAAATAAAAAAAGATGGCGTCTCTGGTGGTCAAGAATTACTATTAGATAGTGCCGGAAACATTTATAATGCAGCAGGAAAAAGTGCTCAACAATTAGTAGATGATGGAGTAAAATATAGCTTTGCTTGCCATAGCACTCAAGTAATTGAAAATGGGGATACTTCACCAAGCTATAATGAACCAAGACATTACATGAGAACTGTCATTGGTCAGACAAATCCAGGTGAATACTATATTGTTACCGATACCACTGAAAACAATGTATTAAGTGATACTGCAGAATATTTAAAAGGAAAAGGATGTGACAATGCGTATAGTTTAGACCAAGGAGGAAGTGTTACTTTAGTAAGAGATAATAACGTAATTAATACACCAAGAGATGGTAGTGAAAGAGAAGTTGGAGACTTCTTATACTTTACAGCCTAAAAAATAAAAAGCAACCACCAAGAGTTGCTTTTTTTATTTACCAATTGTAATATTTTTTAAATATTCTAACCATTCTTCTGCAATTTGATTATATAATTCTTTAGAATATTCCAATAGCAACAAATTATCGCATAAATTCATAATAATTCTAGGTAATCTAACCTGTTTTTCAATACATTCCTTCCATCTTTCAATACCCAAATCATCTAATTTATCTGCATCACGTATAATAATGCCCTCAATAGTATCAGGTAATTCTTTTTCATCATGCTTATATATTGCTTTATAACACTTTTCAATAAATAATTCATCATAATTAAGTTTAAGTAATTCTTCTTTAAGAATTTCCGCACTTTTCAAACCATGACCAGCTTTACCATATTTTCTTCCCACATCATGCCAATATGCTGATAAAATGCAAACCTCTTTATCCGCAAGTAAATTCTTCTCTAATAATAACCAAGTATTTTTAACGACACCCTTTACATGCCCAACTCCATGAACCGGATCATTTAATTCTTCTGTATATCGTAATGCTTTATCAATTAATTCCTTATATTTACTTTCTATTTCTTGTAAGTTCATGTTTTTCTCCTTTACTAACGACAGTATTATACTAAAAAATTAATTCTTTAACAAGAATAACAAATTTAGTATAATAACAATAAAGAAGGTAAAAAATATGAATTTTGATTTAGAAAATATAATAAAAAATATAAATTTTGACTATAACTCACCCGTAATAATTACTTACCTAGTTATTTCTTTAATAGCTTGTCTATTAAACTATATAACAAAAGGAAAAATGAATAAACTCCTATTCAGTAATTATCGAAGTTCTCCTCTAAATCCCTTAACCTATATTCGTCTATTCTCTCACTGCATCGGACACAAAGATTGGGATCATTTTGTAAGTAATTTCTTATACATCCTACTAATAGGACCAATGATAGAAGAAAAATATGGAAGTTTAAACTTAATTGGAATGATTTTAATGACATCCCTAGTAATTTCTCTATTCAATATTATATTTCACAATTATTGTATTACAGGAGCATCTGGTAATGTCTATATGCTTATCGTATTAAGTTCTTTTTCAAACATAACAGAAGAAAAAATACCTATAACATTAATTTTAATTTTATTATTTTATATAACAAGTGAAATAAAAAAAAGCCTCCTAGAAGGCAATAAAAAAATTTATCATGATGGTCACTTATTAGGAGCATTATGTGGAATAATTTTTGGTTTCTATTTTCTCTACTTTGAAGCATTTCCATTTATAAACATCTCTTAGAGGACAATATCTTTTGATATTGCCATTTTAAATCATCCATATAAGGATAATCTACGATTAAATCAAGAAAAGATAAAAACATTCTAGGATTCTCCACATTTTTTTGATAAAAATAATCTTCAGAAATTTGATAATTTAAAATATCTAAAGAAAATTTTTTATCCTGAATAGCTTGAAATAAAGATAAAATAAAACAAATATCATTTTGAATAATCTTTTCATTAAACGTTATATTGGGATATCTTATCTCAATTAATCCACTTTTTATCTAAAAAAAACGAACACCACCATGTATAAGAAAACATTCTGTCTTAGAAGCCAATAATTCTAAGAAATTATCTGCTTCAAAATAAACTTTATCAATGTGCGCTTTAATTGAAAAAACATAAACCTAGTATTTCTTTCTTATTATTTCTAACAAAGTATTTTTCACCTATATAAAACATATCATATCTGTTTCACAAATAGCTAAGATTTTTAAAAAAAATTCAAAAAAATAACTATCAAAAACATCAACAGTAAAATAAAGATCACAATCTTTTAAGCAAAAGCAAACTAAACTGAGTTCTCTCCAAGAATCATAATCATCATTTAAAATCCTACTCGATAATTCTCCACCAAAATATTGAAGTTTTCTCATAATTCAAAACATTTTGTTATACCTGATTCTTAATCTAATATCCAATTATTATAAAAATCAATTTTTTGAGAAGTATTAGGAAAATATTGGTCCCAATTCAAAACTAACCACAAATTTTTAAATCCCTTATCCATCGTTTCACAAACATCTGAATCGAAGTGTATTATTATTTTTATGGTATCAACTCATTTTTAGATCCGGTTGATTTTTCGTTTTGGAATTTTTATAAGTGGTTTACCAGTTAATCTTTCTACTTCATCTATGTAACACTTACCACATAATGGTTTATATTCATAGGCATCAGAACCATCTATTACTATTACTTCTCCACCAGGAAGTTCTATTTTACCATTTTTGTATCTGGCATTAATTGTTGCTTTTTCACCACATTTTGTACAAACTGCAATTGTCTGCAATTCACTTATTTCATCTGCTATTCCAATTAATGATGAACTTCCTTTGAAAAGACTTAAATCAAATTGCGATTTTAATCCATAACAATCTACTGGTATATTGTATGTTTTTGTAAAGTACCATAATTCTTGAACTTGTGCTTTTGTTAGAAATTGAACTTCATCCACTAATATTCTTGAAACATTTTCTTCAGCCCATTGTTCAAAATATTCTACTAAAGATTCATTAGGCTTTAGTAAAACATCTACTGGTACTTCTATTCCTCCTGCAACTCTTGTTTGAATACAATCATTAGCTTTTGTATCACGACTTGGTTTTAATATAATTACTTTCTCACCTATATTTCTTAAATTATATTGTGCCATTAAAAGTGCCATTGTCTTTCCTGAACTCATTGTTCCATAAAAAAATCTTAAAAGTGCCATAATTCTTACCCTCCTATACAAGGATAACAAATATGATAAAATTTAACTATCGAACAGACATATTTTGACAATAAAAATTTTTTATAAGACAAATTATCTTCTTAAATTATTATTATCTCTATTAATGCTAATATTATTATTTTCATCTAGATACATAACATAATTATCTTTGTTGCTTGAGTTCTTCTATTTCTTCTTACTAATTCTTTCGCAACTTCATCATATGAACTATTTAGATTTCTCAAAGAAATATTCATATATCCTAATATTTAGTCTTGCCCTTTTACCCCGTTAGGAAACTGAAATAATTCTTCTTCATCTAGAATTATACCTAAAGATTCAAATAATTGTTTTTCTGGCTCTCCCAATAACTTGTTTTTAGACAACAAGATACAGCTTCATTATCACAATATGTATTTTTAAAATTTAAAGTATTTATAGTCATATATCAAATCGCCAAAAAGTATATATCACCACATATTAAAAAATTATAGTAAAAATATTAATAATAATATGATAAAATACTATACAAGGAGTGATAATTATGAAAAAAACAATTCTTACTGGTATAAGACCAACTGGTAACCTACACTTAGGTCATTATTTCGGAGCCAGTAAGACATGGCGAGACATTCAAAATGATTATGACTTTTACTTAGAAATAGCTGATGTTCAAGCTTTAACAGATAATTTTGATAATCCTGAAAAAGTAAGAACGAATGTTTATGAAATAACAAAAGATTTATTATCCATTGGTATAGATCCTGAAAAAGTACATTTTTTTATTCAATCACAAATACCAGAAATAGCAGAACTAACTGTATTCTTTGGAAATCTTGTAACAGTATCAAGACTACAAAGAAATCCAACAGTAAAAACAGAAATAAGTCAAAAAAAAGCTATCTTTGGAAATAATGGAGAATCAATAACATATGGCTTTTTAGGATATCCAGTATCCCAAGCTGCTGACATTACTTGTTTTGAAGGAGAAATTGTTCCTGTTGGAGAAGATCAATTACCTCTTTTAGAGCAATGCAGAGAAATAGTTCGTAAATTTAATTCTATTTATGGAGAAACTTTAATTGAACCACAACCTCTTCTAAGTAAAACAACCAGAATAAAAGGCCTAGATGGAAATGATAAAATGGGAAAAAGTTTAGGAAATGCTATTTACTTAGTAGATGATAAAGAAACAATTCATAAAAAAATTATGGGAGCTATGACAGATCCAAATAAAATTAAAAAAGATGATCCTGCTAATCCCAACATATGTATGGTATATTATTATCACAAATTGGTAAATAATGAAGAAAATATAAAAACAATATGTGAAGAGTGCAGAAAAGGGAACCGTGGCTGTGTTCAATGTAAAAAAGAACTAATAGAAACAATGAACAACTTCTTAAAACCAATTCAAGAAAGAAGAAAATATTATGAAGAAAATCCACAAGAAATAGAAAAAATCTTACAACAAGGAACAAAAGAAGCTAAAGAAAAAGCACAAAGAACAATAAAGAAAGTAAAACAAGCAATGAAAATAAATTATGAAGAAGATAAAGTATCAGAATAAGTAAGTTTTATAATATCATATAATCTAGAATAATCACTACAATAATGATACTGAATTTTATCTATTAAAAACAAATATTTTTCACGAATACTTTTACTATCAGAAAAGTACTCATAATATAAATAGTTGATTTCATCATATTTTTTATTTTTATATAAAGATTTAATCTCAGACAAAAGATAAGATTGAATCTTTTTTTCATTTCGAGTTAAAAAAGAAATTTTACTACATTTTTCTATAACTTCATAATCTAATTGAATTGCATCCAACTCCCCTATTTCTTCCATAATGGCATTTTCTTCATCAACTAATAAAGAACTCTTTTTTATCATATTACCATAACGATCAAACAAAAAGGCATAAATTCGAAAAGAATCAGTAAAAAGAGTAGCATAAGGAATAACATCTTGAACAGTAGATGTTTTTTTATATATTTTTTCTAAAAAAGAAGAACTAAGTTTACAAGATGATTGCAACAAATCATTCATTTGAAAACAATCAATTTTAAAAATAGGAATTTCTTGAACATAAGTAAGATTATCCGTAGTATCCCACTCATAAAATTCATAAAAATTATCTAAATCACAAAAATTTAGCACCAAATCATAAACAAAGTTCATATTATCCCCTCCAATAAAGATAAATATAGAAAGCCAAACCAATATAAAAGAAGTAGCATTCATAATTTGTAAATATAAATTTAAGATAATCAAAAATAGTATAACCAAAAGAAAATAAATTTATGTATAAAAAAAGAAAAATAAATCCAATAATCATAAGAATAAAACTTAAGCAATACAAAAATATTTTTTTGATCATACTAATTCTTATTAAAAAAAGGCAAAAAAAAGAACTTTCTAGTCCTCTTTTATAGAATATTCTTCTAAAATATTCTTATCTACTTGATTTATCGTATCAAACTTTTTAGAAATTTTATCAGTAGTAATGCTAACACTTTCAATATCTTTATTAACCGTTTGAATACTTCTAGTCAACTTATCCCAACGCTCCTTATAACGAGAAAATTCAATTCCTAATTTATTTAATTCTTCATGGATAATGGATGTATATTTATCCCTTTCGATATTTTTAATTATCATTTCAATAACAGTTAAGGTAGAAATTAGTGTGGTAGGACTTGTTATCCATACCTTTTTTTTATAAGCATATTGAATAATATCTGGATGATAAGCATTAACTTCAGCAAATATAGCCTCAGCAGGTAAAAATAAAATTGCTTGATTAGTAGTCTCACCAGGAATAATATATTTGGTGCTTATAGCATCAATATGCTTTTTCATATCCTGACGAAAAAGCTTTTCATAGTTTTCACGAGCCTCAATAGAATTTTTTTTATCAACCATTAATTGATAATGTTCTAACGGGAATTTTGAATCAATACAAATAGTTCCTAAAGGCTCTGGAGCAAACAAGACACAATCTGCAATGACTCCTGTAGACAAGGTATATTGTAATCGATAAATAGAATCGTTCTTTTGTCCAAAAACACTAACCAAAATATGATTCAAATTAACTTCACCATAAATACCTCTTGTTTTCTTATCTGTTAAAATACCTTGAAGACCAACAATATCCGTTGAAAGAGTCTCTATTTTTTTTTGAGCCTCATCAATTTTAGAAAGACGCTCTATTACATTTAAAAAAGTTTTATTTGTCTTTTCAAAATTTTGATCTAATCGCTCATTTACTTTCTCATTTATTAATAAAAGCCTTTTTTCAACTTGCTCATTTAACTTCGTAAAGTCACCACTAATGGTATGACTAAAGTCACTTTTAAAGTCACCCATTTCTTTCATCATACTAACTTCTAGTTTTGAAAGACGATCAATAATATGGGATTCATTAATTCCCTTTAATAAAGAAAAAGATACTAGAATGATTAAAATAACTAATAATAAAATAATAACAAAATCCATAATGACACCACCTAAGATTATACATTTATTATAGTATAAATCTAATTTCTTAACAAGTAATTGTAATAACCACCTTCAATACTAATGGTCGAATATCCCATAGAGTTTAATTTTTTAGCAACCATTTTACTTTGAATTCCAGAATTACAGTAAAGATAATATATTTCTTTTTTTTTCAAATATTTTTCAGGATTATTCAATAACTGATACTTTTCAATATGTTTTGCTCCAGCAATATGTCCTTTTTGATATTCAATTAAAGTTCGAATATCAATAATATTATTGCTATTCATATAAATATAATTCACCTCCACTATATTTGATGAAAAAAAAAGAATCTATATTATAATAGATTCCTAACGAACTTTAAAAGGTTTTTCTAAAGTACCTTTACCACTCTTATATAAAACATTAGAATTTAAATAAATTACAGGACGAACAATTGCATAATGAGCAGCGGTTTCTGCTGTAACATTTCCAGTTCTAGAAACAGAGAAAACAGTGGAGTTATCCTCCTTATTTGCAGTAACTAGCCACCAATCTTCCTTCATAGTTAGATAATTATAGTTTTTGCATGATTTAGTCATACTAGATTTACAATTAGGATCAACACTAGCATATAGATAATCAGATAATGTTAATAAGCCATATTTTTGATTTCTCAAAACCTCACTACATTCTTCACTATTATCTTTAGACTCACTACTGAGTAATCTTTTTCCCACACAGATATTATACGGAACAATTCTAGCTTTGACAGTTTCTGTAAAAATACCTTCTCTATCTTTATCAGATGGATTTGTATATACTTTATCTAAATACTCTCTCATGCGGCTAGCACTATATTGATTAATACCAGCCTCATAACGCCGAACTTCATTATAACGATTATCCCAAGGTTTTGAATAAGGTAATCCATCACTGCTAATCAAAACAAGATTATTATTAGAAGTAATTTTAACAATTCGCCATAAGCTATTTCCTAATTTTACATAATTATTGACGGTTTCTCCACGAAAAACATAACCACCACCAACAGAATATAAACCATAGCCACTAGTAACAACGCTATTATCAGAAACTACTTTTTTATATAATTCAACTGTAATATAATTATCACCACAACTAAGATATGGAGTATATAAATACTCAGAATTCATTTTTTCAACTAACACCGAACCTTTGCAAGTATCACCATCCGATATATATTGAGAAAAATCTTTCATTTTTCCTTCCGCAATTAAATTACTAGAATCTATTTCTACAATATTACCCTCTTCTGATGGTAAACTTTCAGGAAAATCCTTAAAATAAGAAATAGCAGCATTTTTCATTATGGACTCAACATCAGAATAAGTATATTTCTTTTGAACAGAGAATTTAGAAGCAATAAATAAAATTAGTAGTAAAATAATTACACCAATAACGATAAACCCCATAAATTTAAACATTTTCAATTTAATAATATCATCACTACTTTTTTCTTCTACATCTTCTAATTCATATTCATCTTTTTCTTCTTCCATCATTTCATCATCCTTCTATTTAAATTAATTATATAATTCACAACAAATCCCCTAGTTATCAAAAAAATCATCAAAAAAATCATCATCTGGATCATCATCCAAGCTCAAAGTACTAACTGGATTGTCAACAGTTGCTGGAATAGTGCCATTTTCTTCCACTTTTTTATGATTGTGAAACCGTTCATCAACAAGCTCATCCTTAGAATCGGAAGAAAGAATTTCAATATCCTTAACTTCCTCTTGATCTTTTTTATTATTCTTCTCTTGAACAATTTTCTTTTCTTCTTTTTTCTCCTTTTCTTGTTGACTTTCTTTAGCTTTCTTTTCTTCATCTTCAAGCTCTGCAATTTTTGCATCAATCTTCTTAACAAGATCATCAACATCGAATCCAAAAGGATCTTTACCTTCCTTCTTATTAAATGGATTAGCAGGCCCTGCACCAGGAAATGGCACATTGTCTAGTTCCCGACTAATACCCTCTTTCTTCTGTGGTTGATGATTAGTCCCATCAGAAAAAGGCTGAGATTTAAAAGGATTCTCTGTCCTTTTAAAAGGATCAAAATCTAAAGGCTTATTATTGGTAGATGGATTTCTGTTCATTCTATCTAAACCACCCGAATCTGGAAAAAATGGAGGCATCCCAGAAAAAGGATTATCACGACGCTCAAAAGGTGATGGCATTCCAGGTGGAAAACCACTTCCGTGAGGTAACCCTGAAAAACCAAAGCCATTACCAGAAGAGCTACCACTAGCATCAGGAGAATTCATCATATCAAGTAACTTTTTCTTTTTAGCTTCCTTTACAAACTCCTTTATATCAAAGGTTTTAACAACACTTTTTTTACGAACTGGATATTTAGCTGGAGAATATTTTTCACCCCAATTTAACTTAAAATATGGAGTAAATTTAGTTTTAAAAGGTTGCTTTCTCATTCGTAAAATAATAACTTCAAATTGTTTCATTCGTTGCAAATCAGAAACAGTAACTAAAGGGGTCGATGCAGTCTTGTCATCCTTCTTGGACTTAACTTCTCCACACATTTTTGAAATTTCTTCTAAAGCCTTCAACTCTGTCGTAATCAAATAAATGATATTTCCACAGTTACCACGAATAGTTTCAGCTTCTTCTTTCCCATAAACATCATCCAACTGAGCAAAGTTTTGAATAATCATTGTAAAACGGATTTTTCTAGAACGAGCTGCAGTAATCATTGTAGTAACATCCTTTAAAGGTGGCATATTAGCAAACTCATCCAATAAGAAATTAGTACGAATAGGCAACTGTCCACCATGTTTCTGCGCTGTTGATATTAAAGTTTCATAAATTTGCTTTAATAGAATCGTAACTAAGGAATGATAAGTTTTCTTCTCATCTTGAATAACAATAAAAACAGCAGTTGGTTTCTCGCCAATACTTTCTAAATTGATATCACTATGAGATAACATTTCTGATAAATTTTCACGAGAGGCAAACAATTTTACTTTTTGCTTAAAAACAGACAAAATACTACCTTTCGTTTCACTAGGTGCCATAATTGTACTTGAAGCATTAATAGCGGCTGCACTTCCCGGATCTTTCATAGAAAAATATTCTTTTATATAAGTAGAACCACCAAATTTTTCTTCTCCAACTGTTGTTGCAAGTGAGATACTATTAATATTAATTTCATCTTCTTTAGCATCTTCAAATAATCCAAGAGCAACTCCTGAAAAATAATCAGCAGATGTTTTCTCCCAAAATGGATCGGCATTTTTATTAGATTCATCATACAAGATATTTAAAGCCAAATCATCTAACAACTCAATTGCCTTATCTTGATTTCCACTTTTATACATTTGATAAGGTAATGTCATAGGATTCCAGGCATTACCATTTTGTGGATCACGGAAATTCAAAAGTAAAATTTGATAGCCATGAGCCCGAAGCATCGTACTAGTTTTCTCATATATTTCACCTTTTGGATCCGTAATAATCATAGACTCTTTAGCTTTGGCCAAGCTATGAACCATAGGCAAAATAACAGTCTGTGTTTTACCAGATCCGGTAGCACCAATTACAAGAGAATGATATTCACCATTATCAACCCACATTTCCTTATCATTTAAAATTAAGGGTACTCCAGCTTTTTTAGATCGTTTAGCTTGAATAGGAACACACTCCAATTCTTCTTGGATTTCCTTTTCTTTTGCCCATCTAGAATAACCCTTATCTTTCTTATCAGTTGTAATTCCGAATCCCTTCTCACGGTCAAAAAACATTGAACTAACACTAGCAAACAATCCTAACAAAAACAACAAATACAAAAAAATCGTTGAAAACAAATAATCTGGTGCAAAAGCAGGAATCGGATTTAGACCAGACAAGTGTCCCTCTACTGCAAAAGTATGAACATTAACCACACTAATAGCAACAATATAAAGTAAAAAAATAGCAAAAATTACAAATATTAATAAATCTTCACTATCTGCACGAAATTTAAATTTCATTCCACGCCACTCCTTCTCCTATATTATATCGTAACAATCTAAAACTGTCATCATTTATTGATTAGAAATCAAAATTTTAAATTCACCATTTTTAAACTCATAAAGCATATCAACAACTCCACCCATACTATATCTAGCACAACTTAAAATAAGCTCAGATGTTTGATCATTATTAATATCTAAAAAAGAACGAATATAAGGTCTACAACCATTAAAAGCCTGATTAGAATCAACATCTGTATAAATAGAGTAGATTTCATCATTTTTTACCATAAATACAATAGAAAATATAGTATCTGGGACAAAATCATGTGGAAACACATTACTAATCAAATAAAAGTCCTCAATAAAACCATCATTATCAAAATCAAAAGAGATTTTTGAAGAAGAAGTAAACTGTGAATTAGTACTAAGATTATTCTCAAGTAAAACTTTCTCAACATAGGTTTTATCTTTAATTTCATCTTCCACAAAATCATAAATTTTCAAATCAAAATTAGAACGATATGCAAGTAGATCTCCTTCTAAAGAAATAGCATTTTTATGATCATCAAAAGCATACCATCTATCATCTTTCCACAGATAATAATTACCAAATTCTATATTATCAAGATAAATTTTATATTTATTCCAATTTAGATTTTGAATCGAAATATTTGAAGTAACATTCGTCCACTTTTTATTATGATAATTCCAAATAGCTTCATCAGAAACAATAACAGTTGCCTCATATCTATTTTGTTTAATATTAGGAAGCCCAAAAGCAAGAAACATAAAAACAAAAAAGATTAAAAAGATAGCAATCAATTTTATATAAGTACTTTTTTCTCTCATATTTCCTCCTATGAAACTTTATAATAATGAACTATAGTTGCATCATTAGGATTATATCTCTCCCACAAATCCGTATAATCTGTTCCAGGATCTATCATTCGTATCTTATCACCATCAATATAATCTAATGCAACCCAATGTTCACTCTTACCAACCTCTGCAACAGCATATACACCAGGCTGACTCATAATTGCTTTAATTTGATTTGATTTATTCTCTTTTCCACCTGTTAGGACAACTGATCCCTGATCCTTAAACGCTGGTATAAGTCTCGTAGCCGCATCCCACAAAAAAGATCCATTTGGAGTAAAACCTCCGATTTGATTTAATTTTTCAACAAAAGTTCCCGGATTAAAGTTTGCACTAACAGCAGATAATCCACTTTTTTGAATTAATATAGCCATCGACGTAGCTAAACATCCAATATCCTTAATGGTTTTGCCACTATTTCCAACGGGAGTAGAAATCCAAGGTCCTGAATTTTGCCTCCAATGAACATAATCCCCAGAAGCTGGACAATTACTCCCTGTGCCACTACAACTAGCTTTCTGAAGTCCACTTACATTATAATTCTTACTAGTCTGGTTATATACTTGCACTAAAATTTGTTTATAAGTTAACCCTTTTTTGGCTAAAGAAACAAACTTATTCAAAATACTTTGATTATTTTGATCAACTTGATGATAATCAGCATATACAACATATCCTTGACTATTAACCAAAAGTTCTCCTTGTGTTTGCGTAGCATACTGTCTTAAAGATGAATCAGTTGCCAAAGCGTTTTTCGAAAATCCTCTATTATAATTTAATCCACTATGGACTTCTCCCCACTGTTGATCATTAGAAGAACAACCTTGATCAGGATCACAGTAAACAGGATCTAAATTACAAGCAGCCACTTGTAAAACCCATTTACCATTTTCTTCTTTTTTAAGAGTTCTCCAACCACCCATCACTAAATGACGAGCTAAAATATAGCTTCTGAGGGACACCATTTGAGCTTTAATCGCCTCTGCTGGACTATCGGACCCTAGCTCCTTATATGCAACTCCTAAAACATATTTTTCAAAAGGAATTAGCTCCTCACCAACTAAAGGTTGACCAAATGTTCCACCATAATTATGACCATTAGTAGATCCACATTGCATCAATCGAACATATAAATCAGAAGGCTTAATACTATTTGGAACATTTCCCTTCCCAGGAATATAAAAGCCTTTTATATCATAAGTACAGCTAACAGGCCCAGAACAAACCGGTTCTGGAGGAGTCTTTCCCGTTAAATCATAATATTTTTCAATATAATCAAAGACTTCTTCAGCCATATCTTCTCTTTCTCTTTGAGATGATTTTGGTAAATATTTAGGAATCAAGGACGAAACTAAATTACTTTTAAAGGCCTCATCTCCACCAAGCATAGCATCCATTATTTCCTTAATTCTTTCATCAGTCATTTTTTGATAATCAACATTAGCCCCATTTCTTTCTAATACATGAAAAACAGCTTCTACTTTTAAAGAATCAACGTATTTTCCTTGTGTTTGATACTGATTTTTTAAGGAATTAACGCGATCATAAAAATCCTGTTGATCTAAAGTACCTGCAGAAAAAGAAATCTCACTTTCATCCACATCAATACCTACAGCCCCTTCAAATTCTTTAAAAACACTAGCAATACAAGCAATAAAAATAATAATAATCAAAAGCACTATAAGAGAAGGTAAAAGGAAAATAACAATTTTTCTTACAATAGAACCAGCTAAAAAACTAGCAATACCACTACTATCTTCATTTTTATCTTCTTTTTTATCTTCACTAATATTACTACTATCTTCTGAACTAAAAAAAGATTTTTTCTTCCCTTCATTAAAAGAACTAGAATCAGATACAGGTGATGTCCGAGGAGGGACAGGAACAGAGTCTACTGGAACATCTGAAGAAGGAAGAGAATCAAAATCTCTTCCTAAATCACCTTCTTGACTAGATTCAATAGTCATGCCTCCTTTTTTAAAAAAAGGATTATTAGGGTTGGGCTTAGTACCACGCCTTAAATTTTCTTGTGCTCTATGCACATTATCTTTTGAAATAGCCGCTTGAAGTTTTTTTCCTGTATTTGGCACTAAAATCACCACCTAACATTTCTTTTAAAAACCGCCACCTGTTCCAAAGGAATCTAATTCCTCTTTAGTAACTGTAATATTGATTCTCATCCGCCTGCTACCACATACAAACAAAGCTTCTCCTTGAGAATAATGCTTAATACTTTCTTTTTCACTCTCATTTAAATCAATCAATAAAGCTAAATCTTCAACCGCTTGTTTTCGAAGTCCCATAACAAGATAATAAGATGAATTATCAAAAATAGCTTTACCTTGAGTAATAACTGAAGGATCAGAAAAGTCTGTCGGTTGCTGAGTGATAATAACTGTACCAGTATTATACTTACGAGATCTTCTTTGTAATTGTGCTAAGAAATCTGCACCCAAGGCATTATTACTTCCTAACAAGACATGAGCCTCATCAACCATTAAAACTGTATCCAAACTAAAATCTAAACACAATCCCCAAGCATATTTCAAAACATTAAAAAATAAAGCATTTTTTATTGTCGTATCACTATTCATAAGTTCTTTAATATTAAAAACCATAAAGTCACTACCTTTTTTAATAGTAGTATGACCATCAAAATAGAATTTTAATTCATTAACAATTGGACGAATTTTTAATTCTAATCGCTCCATAATTTCTCTTTCCTGAGTATGATCCGTCATAGACATAAGTCTTCCTCGAATCGTTGCATAAACATCACTAAAAGTTGGATAATCACCAGATGTAAAATGAGAAAAGTCTGTATTAAAATCAATACCAAAACGCTTATAAGTATCTTGAACAACCTCAGAAAACATTGCAAGAACATCTTCTTCAATAGACGGATCATAATATTTCATAAAGGCTTTTAAAAATTGCAAAGTTCTTGTTAAAACAGTATAACCTAACCCTTGCTTGATTTCTTCTTCATCAACATCAATAACGATCTCAAGTGGATTGATTAAACCAAAAGTACCACCTTTTCCAATATCAATTGTATCTCCACCAAAAGCCTTAGTTAATTCACGAAATTCATCTTCTGGATCAATAATAACGATTTGACAACCATTACGAATATGAGATCTTAATAATAGCTTTGCAGCAGTAGACTTTCCAGAACCAGATGTACCTAAAATAATCATATTAGCATTATTTCTATTATTCTCTTTTCGAATCTTATATAAAAATTGATTAAATAAAATAACCCCTCCAGAAAAATCAACTCCAAGAAGAGTAGAAAGCCCCGGATCTTTAATACTGTCAAAAATAAACGGATACATAGCAGACATAGTAACACTAGGAATAGGAGTACCAATTCTTTGTTCAATATCCTGAGCAGGGAAAATTGGAAGAATAGATTTTAAGGCCTTTTCCTGTTCAAAACGTAAAGGAATAGCCCTCAATTCCATCGCATCTAAATAGTTTTTAACATTTAATTTTTTTAATTCTAAATCTTCTTTGGTATCCGCTGTAATCATAATATGCATTTGAAAATCAAAATTTCTAGACTGACTACCAGCAATCATTGATGTAAAATATTCCAAACTTTCAGCATCTTGACGAATTCTCTCACGTACTGTTTGGTCTTTTTCATCTTGATAACGTTGTTTTAATTCGGCTACTTGCTTATTTAACATCTTTTGCATATCCTGGGCAGGAACCGGAATATGTTTTACAACAATCTTTATTCCGCTCATACTAGTTAAAGAAGATAAATAACCAGGAGAAATATACTTAGGATAAGAAACAACTGTTAAAATAGTTGCATATTTATCACTAATAAAAAACTCACTAGGTGAAAAATGTAATCCCTTAGGGGCTAATTGACTTCGTAATCCTGTACTCATACTGGCATCACCGTCCCAAACTCCGTAGTATTACCCCCATTTAAGAAATTTTCAAGTACAAATCTTAAATCTGAATTACTAACCAAAGATGCATTTAATCCACAAGTTGCTAAACCATTAATCATTTGACGAACTCTTTTCTGCAATAAATCCACATCTTTTCCTTTAAACAGAAAATAATATTCTGTATCAACAACATTATTGCGAATAAAAGCATCTCCTTTTTCAATATCTTGCATAATGAGTTTACGAATAGCGGGAGATTTTGTTTCATTAAGTAACAATTGCATTTGAGACATATAAATAGAAATATCCACAGGTCTATCCGCAACAACTAACCAAAATTCATAATCTATCGTATTATAAAAATTACGAAGACTAATTAATATATTATTTTGCATCTCTGGATCCAAAATAAATATATTTCTAGGAGAAATTTTAACACCCGTTACTTTAAGATTATCCCGAGTAATAATCATATTATTTTGAATAGTCTTTACAGGTAACCAATCTTCTGTAAAACCACTATTTTTTCCTCTTTTTGTCGCCAACTTTATAACACCAACCTTTCCATCGATATGTCTGTCGATTCGTTAAAAACTCATACATTTCCACAATGATATTTAACATATTATGGTAATAAGGAACTGGAATCACCAGAAACCCCGTAATAAGAGCAGGACTCAAAGCAAGAATTGTCACAGCTAAACTTTCTAAAGGAAGAAAAGCAATTAGCAGTAACGTTACTAATATCCCACAACTAAACAAGGCTAAATCAAAAGGACGAAACCATCCTAAAATCAATTGCCCACGCTTTGTATTAGCCGGTATTAAATATTGATTATCCATTTAGTATCACACTCCCATTTATTTCTTTCCTTGACTATTAGCTCGGTTCATAATATGTCTCATATCTGTACTCATATCGGAAACAGCAGTGTTTGCTTTGCCAATTGTCGTACCAATATCCTTATAAGCATCTGCATGATGCCTAACATCTCCAAGATAATCGCCACTATATGTTAAATCAGCTTCGTCCATATCATGACGAGCATTACGCCACTCCGTATTAAGTTTATCATTGTCAAAGCCAGTCTTACCAGCTCTAATACCCTTATCCCATTCACTACGTAAATAACTTGCAGTTTGAGAATCTTCAATATCAGCCATTACCCCAGTATCAAACCAAGCAGCATTCAAATGATGAACATTCCCTTGCCTATCAATATAATCAAAATTACCAGAAGTATCTTTAGTTCCCATAGCAGCCTCTAATTCACGGTAATTAAACTGAATTCCTTGCAAACGATGAAAACGATCTTTTGCACTAGAAACTGTACCATAATCTCCTTTTTTCATAGACTCTTCAACTGCAGTCGTTTTAAATTGTTTGAGCGAGCTAGCAGCAGCTTTATTAGCATCCAATATTCCCTGATCTCGAGTCGCTAAACTTCTTCCCGAAACCATTCCATATATATCATTGCCAATACGACCAGGTAAAGTAGAATGTGCAGCACGTTGAGCATTTCTCTGGCTTTGAGCTGCTAAAACAGCCTTAGCAGAAGCGTCTTTGCCCATAAGTGCTTTAGCACCTACATAACCTCCACCAATTGCACCAGCAATGGTAGAACCAAAATTACGTACCCCTCTCAACAATTTATTATTAGGATATAAAGCCTTACCTTCTTCAGAAGAAGCTCTATAGTTAGCCGCTGCACTACCAACAATTCCTAAGCCAGCTGTCCCAACAGCCATAATTTCTCCAAATCCTCCAAATAAGCTTCCAATGTCTTGCTTTAAACCCAATACCTCTTTGATGAACTTTGGAGCCTGTTTTGCAAAAATAAATAATCCAAACCAAATAAGAATTAGAGAAAAAATTCCCAATATACCACTACCACTATTAATACGAACACCTGTAGCAATCATTTCTTGGATAATAGCTATAACAAAATAAACAGAACCTAATCGAATAAATAAATCTAAATAAGTTGAAGTTAAAGTCTTAACCCAAGCATTAAATGATCCATCCGTTGATCCTTTAGGATTCATATAAGCAATAATCGGAATAGGTGCAATTAAGCGTAAAACAACAAGCTTAACAGCTCGAACAGCTACATCAACAGTAAAGCTAAGCATGATAAATGCAAATACAAAACCCACTATAGTAGAAATAAAAGGCATATAAGCAAAAACATATTTCTTACTTCCGTTAGTAGAACTAAGTACCGGAATATGATTTGCTAAACTAAAATCCGGTTCACAAGTTTCATTAACCATATCAATAATTTCACCAGGATCTGCATCTACTCTAGTATAATTATCAAGTATCTTATCATCTATATTTTGACAAATTCTATTAGCATTAAACACAGCATCATCTTTACCATCTTCATGTCTTGGTCTCTGGCCCTCAGGTAATAGATTGATACGATAAAATCCCTTTAATACAGTCGAAGTAAAGATTCTCGAGGCTGCCTTCAAATTTGAACTATCATTACTAGTAGACATATAATCATTAGAAGTTCCCATAATAAGTCTTCCTAAAGTATTATTAGACAAAATACGATTTTGTAAAGAATATAATGTCCCAAATAGTAACCCATTATTATTAATTTGCGCATCAAATTCAGTACTTCCACCAGTTTTTATTGGAACCATCAAAGTAAGTAAAATTAAAGCAACAACAACCCGAGTTACAAAATTACCTATTCCAGACTTTTTATCAAAGAAAGAATCTGGATTCATTATCCCACGTAAAATAATCATAGCAAGCTGAAATAACATAAATACACTAAGAATCAACTGAATACGTCCATAAAACTTCATCATCATATTACTAGCAAAAATATCAGCAGAAGCAACATTAAAAAATAATTGATAAACGATTTCCAAAAGCCAATAAGCCGGCCTATCTAATGTCGAAAAAACTGCTCGAATACCGGAATGAATAAAATTAGCTGATGCTGTATAAGATTCTCCCAATTGCACTCACCTTCTTCTTCTTTTTACTTAAGTCCACAAATTGAAGTAAAACCAAAAAGGTCCAACATTACCTCTACTAATAACGGAATAAAAAATAATAACCCCGCCAATATTAGCCTATGTCCCAACTTCTTTATTGCTTTTGTCATAGATTCATCATCACTATTAATAATAACTTTGGCAAAATCAAGACCACTAAGAATAACCACCAAGATTGGTCCAATAATTTTAATAAAATTAAATATTTGTTGCAACAACCAAGCAACAGAATCTTCATCCGTTGGATCACCTAAAAGAGAATTACAATTCTGATCTTGAATATCTGGAGCAAACCATTTTTCAACACTTTGTGAATCATCTTTTCTATTAAGTAAATAAGCTGAATCTGAAATAGAATTAGTCACTTCAAAAGCTTTTGCAGAAATAGGAAAAATAGAAAACATAATTCCAATAAAAAACAAACAAGTTATCAATTTCGTACGCATAAAACCACTCCGCAAATATTATATCATAATAAGTATATCAAAGTAAAAAAAAAATAGCAATGAAATTACCATTTTTTGGTTTAGAGTAAAAAACTACTGAGTCGCTGAACTCCAACAATTCCACCAACTGCTTGTATCTCCTTCTCCACCTACAGCAACAATATTCATAACAACACCAACTAACATTGGAACAAAGAAAATCAAAGCTGCATAGATGAATCTTTTAATTAATCTACCTTGTGCACTTTTTACTTCCTTCTCATCACTAGCAATAACAGCCTTACCTAAATCAATCGTACCATAGACAATTAAAGCTATTGGAATAATAATCATAGCAATTCTTATAACTTGTACAATAACGCGAATTAAAGGTAATAACCCACCGCAATCATCAGCTGCTCCAATTAAAAATAAATTTGCCATAAAACAACCTCTCTTTCAACAATATTATAATATTTTATGTCAGGTTTTGTCAATGAATTTAACGCCTAAATAGGCCAAATATTCGATTAGAATTGCTTGAATTAGCATTATTTGAGTTTAATAACCCAATTTTTATTAAAAAATCATGAATAATAGCATTCCTTTTTCTCTCGTCAAGTGGAGGTAAATTATATAAAACTTTAATACCTGCTTCACCCTCAAAATCAAAAACATCGTTATTTAATAACAAGCTTTTATTTAAAATAACTTTATTCTTAGAAAGTTGATTAAATATTTCCTTATTTCTATGAATTAGTTTGTTTAATTTAATTGTACTAGGTTCTATTAAAAATAAAAGATCAGAACAAAAACTAGTATCTTTACAAGAGTTCAAATCAACCAAAATAATATTAGCTTTGGCATACTTCTGAAGAATAGATTTCACTTCATTTTCTTTACATGAAATCATACCCTTATCTCGAAATAATTGAAAATCACTCTTTTCTATTTCAATTGCCAAAACGTTTTCATACCCATAAATAATAGCTAACTCTTTCTTTAACATATATATTAAAGTAGTAGCACCAGCATGATCAGTAACATTGCGAAATCCCATAATAGTAACTCCACTTTTTACTCCATGGTTTGATATAAGGGCAACATTAGCCCCAGTATCTTGAGATTCTTGAGTATGAACCATTTTTTTAATGGATTCTACATCTTTTAATGTATTAGGTTTCTTTAACAAATATTTTACACCAGTTAAATTTGTTGTAAAATTATAAATACCCAAAGATATCAAATGAGATAAAAAATTAGGAGTACACAAACGACTTCCTTCAGGTAGCAAAAAAATAATTTTTTCTGGGCTTAACCCTTTAGCTAAAAGTTCATAAGAATGTATATCATCATAATTATAAATAGCTGTTACATCTAAAATCATTTTACTATAAAAAAAGTTCTTAAACATTTCTACAATTTCTGCAACTTCATAAGAACCTGATACACTTTTAATAATATCAACATCTAAATTAGCCAATGCATTTCTCTGTTCATTCGCTACAATCACATTCATAGATTACCAACTTCCTTATTTTTTCTTTTCTTTATATATTGTCTTTGTATCACCAGAAATTTTAAAAACATCTAAGTCAAAAATATTATCAATAATTGGAATTTCAATATTAATTTTAGTAACTATTCGATAATATACACCATTAGCTCGATCATTTATACTATCATCTGATGTTATCCGAGTATTAACAGCAATTTCATCATAACAATATAAATTTTTGTAACCTGGAGTCATCCCATTACAATGGAAAGTACTTCTGTTTGGTTTATAACCAATCTCATTGGCATATTTCTCTATATTAGCAGGACATATACCAGATCCACAATCTCCTTCTGCCTTCTCATACTCACTAATAATCTTATTTTTCATACGAAAGGCTTTAGTATAGTTAACGTTAAATGCCATATAACCAAGAGCAACAACAATAAAAACCACTATAATGATAACGTTAACAGCACCACCCAAAGAATCTCGCATCTACTCACCTCATTTATTTGAAATATCAATCATACGGGTATCTCCCTTTACTTGAAAAAATTCAAGACTCATGATTTCTCGAACAATAGGAATATGAACATCAACTTGAGTAATAACTCGATAATATGTCTGTTTTCTAGAGGAAGAATTATCTACTTCCATTTGCTTATAACAAAATAGTCCCTCTTTTGATTCATAGTTACGAGGGCATCTTAAATTAGAAGGAGAATAACCGATGCTTTCAGCGTCTTCACTTATTTTTTTTAAACATGCAGTATCAAGATTGTTAGACTCAAAGCAAGCAGAAGCCTCATACTGTTCTACAGCAGAAAGAACAATATTCTTCATTTTAAAAGCCTTAGTATAATTAACAGTCATTCCCAAAATTCCTTCTACAATAACTAAAAATAAAACAATCAAAACTAAGTTAACAATCCCACCAAAAGCATCTTGCATTCAGTATTCACTCCTATCTTTCTAAAACAATCAAACCAACTGAACCATGATTATTATTTGCTCTAGTATTTCCACTAATGTCCTCCCATTGGCCTTGAATTGCACCTTGGATATTAGGCCACATCAACCAGAAGAAGGCAATAACAGCCCCAATAGCAATCAAAGTAATTACTGTTAAGTTTAATTCACCTGTAGCTGCTTTCATATATTTATCACGTCCTTTCTTACTTTTTCATAAAATAATTATAGCAAAATTACATTTATTAAACAATACATTTTATTTTATTTTTTTTAATAACATAGTAACTAAATAAAGGTAAAATAATGATAAAACAATTTCAAACAAATTGTAAAAAATCAATATTTCAATACTTTTATTCATAATTTAATATGTAACACCTTGACACTTTTATACAAAAAAAAGAGAATAAATCCCTTTAAAACATCATCATCATTGAAATTAAAATAACTAACATAACTCCAACACCAGTAACAACTAACATTATCATTGTTTGACTTTCCATATGATTAAGTCTTTCTTTATATTTAGTCTCTCTAGCTTTATTCTGCAAACTAGATACAGTTCTTGAAAACATCATAAGTCTTTCTTGCTTTCTCTCTTGAGAACCAATTCCTAAACGATATAAAAGCCTCATCATACGCATTGAATCTCGAACTGGATAAGTATTAGCAAATTCCATATATGGATCAACACTAGAATCTCCAGCATTAATACGATCAATCATTTTGCGAAGCCCAGGTTTAAATATTTCTGGAGCATCAGCAATAGATTTACCAATTGCAACAGGTACTGTATAGTGCTGGATTAATATTTCTAAACTCTTTAAATAATAAGGCAACATAACATCAATTTCATGTAAATGTTGTTTATAATAGCTTTTTAATTGAGTATATGGTAGTTTAAAAGCAACAACCCCAACAACAGTGGCCAAAACTAAGTTTAAGAAAAATTGAGAATTAAAAATCTCTGCTGAAGAATTTCTTGTAACAGTTAACACCAAAACAAATAAGAAAGCTACAAAAGCATAAATGACCCTTTTAGAATACAACTGATCAATATCAACATCTTCACCATATTTAGCATAAACAAGAAATTGATAATCATCTTCTTTAAAAGCCTCTAAATATTTCTGATTATCAGCAAAAAATTTATCTTTATCAATAGTATTATTATAAACTAGTACATACATGATAACTGCACCTACGATTAATATCTCCATTACTCAGCACCTACATTCTCATAATAATATTTTTCACCTTTTAATAGGAAATATGTATTAATGACTAAAACTCCGTGCATTAAAAACTGAATATACCATCTTTCAAGCAAAACCAAATAGGTTTCACGTCCTAATAAATATTGGACTAACATAACCATTAAATACAACATAATACCAAATTGTAAAAAAGACTTATGGAAAGAAGCTCTTTCAATTCTATCCCGATATACACTTTCAACAAGCATATCAATATCTAATTGCATATTCTCTAAAGAATCTGCTGAGTTTTGAGCACCTTCCTTTGTAATTTGTAAAAATAATTGATGCATATTTTTTACAATATAATACGGATATAATTTACTCATATAATCCAAAGCTTCATCAATAGTACCATTATCGTAACTCATACTAATCATTTGTCTTACATCAGAAAGGACAGGATCTTCCAAAATTCCAGAATTAGCAACTCCCTCCAATGCTTTTACAAAAGATTGGGTAGTAGCAAATTCCATAATAGTATTAGATGTATACACTTGTATTTGTTCAAATAAAAACTCTGAATAAACTTTTTTACAACGTAAATACGTAAGATATGGAATAAAAGAAATAGCAATTAAAGCATATATAATACTAATAATCAAGTTATAAAAATATAAATAAGTAACAACAGAAGCAAAAGTAGCAAACAACGCTGCCTGAATAGCATATTGTTTAGGCGTATACTCTTGTCCTAATTGTTTTGTTTTTTCACGAACAACTTTAAAAGAATAAGGTGAAAATCTGTCATATGCATTTTGGACTTGCCCAAGAATATATTTACCAAGATTATCACCTTTATAATTCCTATATAGATAAATAAATATAACAGCAGCTGCAATAACAAATAACTCAGTCAAATACATAAAACAAACTCCTCTCTATTCTTCTAATCTAGCCATAGTATTAGGCAAAACATTGCCAGGAACAGTTCCCGATTGAACAGGGGGCTGAATTACTACCTGTTGTTGAGGAACACTAGGTGCAAAAACAGGTTGAGTATGAACAACATTAGAAGAAATAGAAGGTAGAACCTGACTTTGTGTTGCTGTCAGTTGAGGCAAAGCCTGTGCTGATATAGCATTACTAGTTACATCATTTACCTGAGTCAAACCAGAATTAATAACTGGTGCTACTTGCACTTGTTTTTGTGCAGAAGCAATTGAAGAACTGTTTGCAACATCGCCACCAACTTTTGACAACTTTTTACTATCAACTGTAAAAGAACTTCCTTCAGAACCATCTCCTCCTTCTGAAGAAACAGTCTCATGAACCGGTAATTCCAAAGGCAAATCCTTTATAATATCTTGAACCTCAATATTTTGGTTTTCAAGATATTCTATCAAATGATTACTTGGCCTACACATCATCGGTTTTCCAAAAATCTTTTGATAAATAATTCTCGATCTAGGAACATTTTCATCATCTACATAAAACTCAGTAACTTCATCAACTTCACGATGAAATTTACCATATTCTTTACTATAAAAAGCTTTAATATGAACACCTAATTGAATGTAACGATAAATAGTTGATAAAAACTGATGCACATCCAAATCTGTTTCCATTAAAGAATACAAACGATACGGAATAGCTGATGCTTTATCCGCATGAATAGTAGATAAAATATTATGACCAGATGAAATAGAATTACGAACAGCAGAAACAGCCTCAGCAGAACGTACCTCAGACAAAAGAATCCACTTAGGATTCTGACGCATACAAGTAACCAATACATCAGAGTAACTTGCAACATTATTTGTCTTCATAGCTACAATATCCCTTTGTGGGAAAATCCTGTCTAAATGAAGTTCCAAAGTATCCTCTATTGTAATAATTTTCTCATTAGTCTTAGTATGACTAGCTAAATATTTAACAAATTCTGTTTTACCAGAACCAGTTTCTCCAGCAACCATAATATTGCAATGACCTTGAACACACTTTATTAAAAAATCATGAATTGCAGGCGTAAAATAATCTTCTTGAATTAGTTTTTCTTTCTGTAATCTTATCTTCGCAGGAGTTTTACGAATAACTAACGCAATACCATTAGTAGCAATAGATTGATGCACAAAATTCATACGCAACTCTGCAGACTCTGCATCCAAAAAAGGCTTTGCGTTATTAAAAGTAGTTCCCATAACATTAGAACATTGGAAGGCTAATTTCTCCACAAACTCAGGAGTAGCCCCTTCCACTTCTACCCGTAAAGAACCTTGGGTTAATGAACGAATCCATATTTGTCCACCATTGTCATATGAGATATCAGTAATATCATCATTATCTAACAACGAACGAAAAGGACCAAAGTCCAATTTATCGAAAATATTCTCGTTCATTATGTTCCCTCCCTTTTATTCTTAACTCTCTGTCCAGTAAGTCATCTTTTCAATCCACTCTTTTAAGTCTTCACTACTAATCTTAAGTTCTCCAGGTTCATCCTTTAAACTTTCATTTGTAGGAACCAAAACTAATTGAGTTTCATAAGTTCTCATGTATTCTGCTTTCTTTAGTAAAATATAATATTCCTTAGGGACAGCAAATACAACCATTGAAGGTTTCCTATTCTCATCAATATTTTGAAAAACAGGTTGCCCTTCTGAATCTTTTACAGCAAGAACCTGAATATTAGAAAGCAATTCACCATACATAATTTTATCTGCATTTTGTTTTTCTTCTGGTGTCATATTAGTATTATCACTAACCTTATAGACAGATTTCAAGTAAATATCAATATAATTACCTGGATAAACAGAATTACCATAAGTAGAATCTGTCGTAACAGATAAATTATAAAGAACATATCCTTTTGGATAATCCAAAATAATATTAGCTGGCAATTGTTCTTTTTCTACAACAGCACGCTTGTAAAAAAGACTACCTTCTGGAATAACTGTATCTGCAGCTGAATACTTATCAATAATTTCTCCTTTATTTCGAAGAACATCACCTGTCAACATAGAAGGTGGAACTTCACGAGTAGAAATCATCGATTCAGTAATTTGAGTACCTGCAGGTATTTGTTCATTTGCATAAGGTACAACTATAGGATTTATTGCAGAATTGATACGCCATACATATACAAAATACAAAAATATAATAACTCCAACAAAACCAACAACTGTAACAGTATTTTTGTTTTGCATAAACTTTTTCAAACCTGAAGTTAAGTTTCCCATTTTATTCTTTCCTTTCTCTTATGAACTTACTTTACAAAAGTTAGCCTTTTCATCGTTATAAGGTTCAATTTGTTTTAAAATAGCCTCAGTTACAGGATCATAACCATAATTTGTTTCTATAATTGCATCATAACTAGTTGTAATATCTGCAGCTTCTTTTTTGCCTTTTTCCTCACCACCAGTTACATTAAAAGCAAGTACAGTTAAAGAATCAACTTTAATACTAACTTTTGGTGGAACTTCATTGATATCATAAAATCCAATAGAATAATTACGGCTATTATCTACGCTATCAGCGAATCGATAAAGAAAGCTCTCAACGAACTTTTCTTTATCGATACGATATAAACCACATGTTTCATAATATTTCATGTCGATAGCATCTTCCATAGCAGCATCTGTTGTCTCTTTTACAAGATAATAATCCAACTCACTACCAGTAGAATAATTTGTTAAAACATTAATTAATAATAATGCAATTATACTAAGTAATATAATACCAACAGTTAACATACCTTTATTCATATATTTTTAACCTCCTAATCCATTCTCTGACAAGTAGATGATTGATAGTTAATCAAATTATTACACTCAGTAGCAGCTTTCTCATTAGGCAATTTATTTTTGTTATTTTTTCCTGAAATATCTCGAATAACATTACTGAAATAAGTAGTAATTCCATTTTCTCTTTCAGAAACTTCACCTTTGAAATCAGAATACTTATGTCCTTGTAATTTCTTCAAATCTTCTTTGCTTAATTCAAAATAATAATCTAAGTGTTCTTGACTATATACATCATAACCTAACTCTTGAACTTTAGTTGCATAATCAAGTGGTTTACTTTGGTAAGCTGGAGTATTAACTGTATTTGATGCATATTGACTCCAGTTAAATCCAGGATTTCTACCTGTTTCAGATTTATTAGTTGATTTTCCACTCTCATCAGGGAACATATTATTCAAATCTACAGAACGAATTCTATAACTTTGTGGTTTACAATCATTACCACAACACTCACTTGTACAACACTTCTTAGCTTCATCTGATGAACCAGATGTAGTAATCATTGCAAAGTTTGTATTTAATGCATAGAAACATTGAATATGAATATTCCACTCATAATATCCAAATTTCATAGCTTTTGCATTAATATTCCATCTTTCTATATCACTAGCTGAAATAGAAGTTATCTTACTAATTGAATCAGAAGATTCATAAGGTCCACAATCTTTTTGATATTCTGAACTTTCAATTGAAGTACCTTGGCCGATAATATATTGTTTCATATACCAGTTCCACCATTTCTGGTTTACATTTTTAGCATCTAATGGAATACAGAATGCATTTTTCATTTCTTTCCAACCAGTAAGCTTACGAATATATGAAATTTCTCCAGTCTTATTATTAATCCAACTACCAGGGAATGACCATTTAGTTTGATACCAATTTCTCTGTTCTTTATTCAAATAGCATCCATTATAACTTAATATTGTACTATTGGTACTAGTTGCCGTACTAATAGTATTATCACCAGAAGATAATTTATCAGTTTCTTTACCATTCATACTAGTATATGGATAATTAATTTCCTTAAATGTAGTATCACTATAACTTGCATATTCAGTAGAAATTGTAAACTCAGCAGTTGAAGTCGTACAAGTTGCTAAAGCTTTACATTGTTTTAAAGCCTCATTATATTTCTTAGCATTTTCAGAATTATCATATTCTGGCCATTCTGGATTTAAATGTTTATACTCAGCAGAACATCCAGCAATTGACCAAGAACAACTATCACTACATAAACTTCCATCAGAATGAAGTCTACGATAAATTCCATTGTCATCTAAACGATAAGCAGATTTTGAAGCAAATCCAGTCCAATTATTATTATACCATCTACCTTCTTTAGTATTTCCACAAGACCATCTAATAGCACCATTTACCTTATAGAAATAACACTTATCAGTTGGTTTTGCAACATTTTCACAAGAAGAAGTCTCAGCTAATTTTTGAACTCTAGCTTTAGATTCACTAATAACTGTTGTTTTAGAAACTTTACCATTCTTTCCATAAACTTTTTTATAGCAAGAATTACTACATTTTGATGTATATTTTCCACCATCACAAGATTGAATACAATCATCAAATTGTGAATTTGGTCCACCTTGATGGAAACTATTTGAACTACCATCACCACGAGAACTAATACATACAGGAACAGCTTCACAATAACCTTTAGCCCATTCAGGCTCTTCAGGTGGAACTGCCATATGACAACTAACACGACTAGTAACTTTTACTTTATATTCAAAGCATAAACCAGCCTTTGAAGCAACTGGAGCACCATACTCAACAGTTACAGCTTCTTCACATCCTATTTTACAAGTAATAGCTCTACCTTCAGTTACTTTTCCAGCGCCTTCATAATGGTATTGATATTTACCAAATGTTTTAGTCGTTTCACCTGAACCATACATAAATTGTCTATTTACAAAATAATCATTATCTGCATCATTATCCCAATTTACATATCCTGATGACTTAAGCTTTTGAACATCACATTTAAATTTTGCAAATTCACTAGTTACTTCAGAATATGTCTTCTTAGTATTAAAACCACCTGGAAGATATTTTGTTTTATCTCCTGCAGCAGCAGCCCCATTTTTAGCTTCACAAAAAGCTTTCTCAAAATTATCCTTAGGAGCATCGCAACTTATTGGTTGTGTAGCAACACCATCATCTTTATGTATAACATTAGAACATCTTACCTCAACATTCTTAGCTTTACCACCAGTTTCTACATCAACACTAAAATTAACATAAGCATTACAAGTTTTTTCTGCTCCATCATTTCCTGCAAACTTAACCTCTGATTGTCCACTTAACGTACAACGATAAGCACCAGCAGCATCAACAGAAAGTGTATAAGGATTATTATAACTTATAGTACCCGTTGAAATAGGAACCTGTGAAACAGCTTCACCATTTTCATTTGTTGCCAATATTTTATTACAAGTAAGAGAAAAATTAACATCACGCAATTTTTGTTGAATGTCACGATTACTAGAATTAGGATTTAGTGATATTACATAACTTGAATCACCTTTTTTCTTAAATGATAAACCATAGTTAGCAGGAGTTTTCAAAGCTTTAATATCAGATCTAGTATCACAAGCAACATCTTCACCTTTCGCTTCTACAAAATATGTATTAGCAAAAGTAAGAATCAATGCACAAATAAACAACCCAATTATTCTTTTCGATATCCTATTCATTGATCTCATCACCTTTCATAATTTTTTCAATTCTATTATAATTGTCATTATTCTTAACAACATTATAATCACTTATAGACTCATCATCTCTTAAAAGTCGACCACTAACAACAAAGTCATACTTATTTTCTTCTCCAAAAAATCTAGTACAAGTAGTCAAAGAAACAATTTTATCATTCTCTGATACCTCTACATCATAATTATATAAAGACTGTTTCTTATAAAGACTAATCTGCTCTTTAATAGCATCTTTTGTATATTTACCATCTTGAATCAAGAAAATATTCATATCTACAATCGGAACAAAATCAACTGCAAATATTTTATAAATATAATCTTTTCCATCATGAGTATACTGAATATATTTATTTTCTCTAGCAAAATCATAATATACAAAAGACATTAATTCTTCAAAACGAGTAAATTCCTTCGCCATTTTTCTTGGATTAGAAGAAAGATTGAATATATTATGTCCATTAATATTAACTACATCATCATATTTAGCATCTCTTTTAATAACCCACCCATATCCAGCTGGATCAACAGGATAAGGATTTGAATCATCTTGAGAAGATACAACTGGAAAGTCTATATTTGTTCCTTGAACCTTTAACCATCCAACCGTATCATAATCTTCTACTTTTTCAGCAGATTCCACATTTTTTACTCTCGAATCAACTTTATAATAATGATTAGAAAAAGTTCTTTGATAAAGAAAGGCACAAACAATTATAAAAATGAGACAGCCAAGAAAAACTAAGATGTTACCTAATTTATTTTCACTTACTTTTTTCATACTTCTCTCCTTAACTACTTAATGATATATGGATCACTAACAGTTCCACTACCACTCATAATTGCAACATTCTTTTTAAAATATCCAACAACACGTATTCCATAACGATTATAAATATCAATCTCACCAGTATAAGGAACACCAATGTGAGTAATGCATGCCACATAATTCTTAGCTTTTGACGAATTCAATAGCCAATAAGAAGATACATTACCAAAATAATTAGCATCAGGAACCGCACTGAACATTTCATACATATTAGGTGCCGATAAAAATGTTTTATATTTTTTAGTCTCAATCTCTGTACCATAAATAATCTTTTTCTTGTAAATTGGCACTTCTATTTCATGAGATGCTAATTTTGAAATATCAACATAACCATTGGCTGTATTATTAATAAAATACCCAACGCTTCCTTGATCCTTTGGATTATACAAATATAATTCTTTATCACTTGCTGTAGGATAAAAAGTCAAAGCAGTATCAATATCATCCGAATCATTATAACTTCCTAGCGTATTATTACTAATAGCTTTTGTAGTTCCATCTTTTAAAACTTCTATAATTCTCCAAGTTGTACCATTATCAATAACATATTCACCAGTCGAGCGTTCATTTAATAAAGAACCTCCACGACCCTTCTTAGAATCTCCAATAACATATGGGCTATCAATAGTACCCACACCATCAGTAATTAAAGTATTACCTTTAATAGTCATCATTGGTCTTACACCATAATTATCATCAACATGATAAGACAAATAATCTTTGCCATACTCGTCCCCAAAGAAAACTTCTCTAGTTAAATAAGCCTCTTTTGAATCAAGCTTCTTATTAGAAACCCAAGACATTGTATAAGGTTTCATAAAATTACCTTCTCCACCAGCTGCCTTATTAACCTCTATTACAGAAGGTATATACACTTTTTTCTTTTCAGTATAACTTCTACACTGTGTAGTATCTAAAGTTGCATCTGTCAAGTCCATATTGCAATACTTCGAATCTACTATAACATTTTTCGTTTTTTCTGACAAATGATTATAATAATAATTCAACCATTGATCAATTTTAGAATGATTAACATTAGCAATATCTGCATCAGCTACAACGATAACATTATTATTTGTATCAACACCATAAATACGAAATAACATATTAGATAATCTAATGTAATTATTATCTGGATTACCAGTGTAATTACTGTTAGAACCTAAATCTTGTTTAACTGTTTTACCAAGTTTCTTAACAACCTTAATTTTTCGAACAACTACCGATTTATTTTTTAAACTATCATAAGCTGTATAAGATATTTCGTATGTTCCAACTTTAGAAGTATCTACTTCACCACTGACACTGACATCCTTTATATTCAATTTACCATCAGTATCATCAACCACGCTTCTAATACCTGGATCTTTATACTTTTCCAAAACATTAATAGTAGCTTCAGTATCACCATTTAGCTTAATCTCAGGCCCTCTATGATCAACATTAGATGACAAAACACCACATTCTAAATAAGTATAATATTTATATTCTCCTTGCACCTTTTTAACTTTTACCCAACTATTAGTGACAGAGCAAGTTTTTTTGGTATATGGAACAAATATATCTCCCTCTATAAACGATTTATGATATAAAGTTTTCAAACTAACAGTCTTAACTCTATCACCAATAGGCAACTGAGTACTATTTAATTCAAAATATCTTTTCGCTGCTTTTTCTAGTTTTTTCTCATTCTGATGAAAAACTTTCATCGGAAAAATAATCAAAAACCAAACAAAACATAAAATCACTACTACCGTAACCGCCAATTTCAATTTCCCTAATATCTTTTTATTCATAAAGGCCTCCTAATAAAAATTATAAATATACCGCTTATTACGAATAGTAAACTCCATTCGTAATAAATCTTCTTCCTTTATATAATTCGGAACTTTTAAATAAATCGTTTTTCCAAAATAAGAACGATTAATAAGATCGATTACCCCCAATTCATCTTCTGAACCGCTACTATCCTTATAAATAATTTTACCATAGCTCTTTAAAAAGTCAATCAAATTTTTAGCCCCATAAACATCTGAACCAAAATCAATTTGTAAGATTTTATAACTACCATCTGTAGCAAGTTTACGATTAACAACATCGCAACCAGTACTAATACAATTTCGAACTAAATAATCAGCTTCATCCAATACTTGATAACGATCAAAACTAATACTTTCCTGGTTATTTTGAATAGTAAATTCCATATAATCACCAAAATTAAGAACAATCGCATCTTCAAGCACTCGCAAATCTTTTAACTTTAACTTTATCTTTCTTAAACTTCCTAAATCTTCTTGATAATACAAAACAAATTTTTCTTTCTTCAACGAACTATCTGCTTTATAAACGATAATAAAATGAACTATTTCATCTCGTTTCACTTCTTTCACAGAATCATAAGTTGTTCCCATATCAGAAAACTCTTTTTCATACACCTTTTGTGTTGTCGTATAATCCTTAGTTCCATTTTTCAAATGAAAATTTCCAAGATTAATCTTTCTAGGAGAAGAATTATTTTGAATAGTAATATCAATGATTACAAAATTACTTTTTGAAGAGATAATATTTCCAGCATAATCTTTATCAGTAAAATATGCATTATTTACCTTCATTGTATAACCATTCGCAGAATAAAGCTCTCCTTCTGAATAACTACGGTTGGTAATAAATACACTTTTATAAATATTATAGCAAAGTAAGGCAATAATAACAATAAACAATGCCTTACATCCCTTAGTATGTTCTAAATAAAAATAACGACTATTTCTTAAAAATCTTCTATATATACGAATAAAAGAATTTTTGTCAATACTAAAACCAATTTCTACTTCTTCTCTATCTTCTTCGCTTAATTCTAAATATTCTTTATCTGCATTAAAATGAAATTTATTAATATCAAGTCCCAATCCTCGAACTAAAAAGATAGCCATCGCTGGTAATTGTACAACCAAGAATATAGCTAATAAATCCCTAGCCATTCGCAAATCTGTAGTAGCAACATCATCTGTATAGTTTCTAAAAAAACCTCGAATAATATTTAGTACAAAAAACATTGCAGTATATTCAATAACAGGTAATAAGTACAGTTTCCAAGGCTTTTGCTTATACCGTAATAGAAAGACCAAAGATAAACTACCAATAATTAATAAAACAACAATGATTAATAACCATGAAGAAATATGATTTTGAACTGGATTTTGATACAAATCATAAGTACCAAATCGCATAAAATCCGACACAAAGCCATTAACATCTAAAAGTTTATAAGCAACAAACAAACTCAAAACAAATAAAAAAGCATGAATCTTCTTAAAGTTTTTTATCAAAAAGGCATATGGCTTTCTAATAATCATCTTCTATGCACCCCTATCTTACACTACATAAGTATACCTTATTTTCGTTGAATTTGAAAGAACTTTTAAGAAATAAACAAATATTTTTTACAACTTACTTAATTTCAATTATTTCAATTTCATAATTTCCATTAGGGCTCTCGACAGTTACAACATCTCCAACTTTATGATTAAATAAAGCTTGCGCAATAGGACTTTCATTAGATATTTTGCTTTCAAATGGATCAGCCTCTTGGCTTCCAACAATCATATACTCATCCTCTTCATCATCATCTACATATTTTATAGAAACTGTATTTCCAATTCCGACACTATCAGTATTCACTTCTGATATAATAGAAACATTCTCTAGCATCTTTTCCAATTGTTTAATCCTAGCCTCAATTTGTGCTTGTTCATTTCTAGCAGCATCATATTCCGCATTTTCCGACAAGTCACCAAGAGATCTAGCTTCTTTAATAGCCTGAATATTTTCTGGACGTCGTATATTTATCAAATCATCTAACTCCTTCTTTAAAGAATCTAATCCCTCCTGAGTTAAATAAACTACATTTTTATTTCCCATTTTCATCACCTCATATTGTATTTTTACATCTGTTGGCAAGTTCCAACTTGACAAAGTATACCATATTATTTTTATAAATTCAATATCAATTATATGTTTTCAAAAGTCATTATTATAAAAAAGAGAATTATCTAAAAAAAATCTAATTTTAAGAGTACAATAAAACTTTCAAAGAACAATGTTTTACAATAAAGATGACTAAAAACATCTCTCTGTAAAAGTAAGCATACTATAACACAAAACCCTTGAAAAATCAATAAAAAAAGAAATAAATGCAGATATTTTACTTCTTTAAAAATAAGTTTGTTATTATAATAAACATTATAAAAACCACTATAGTAACAAAAAATGTAATTACTCCAAACATAATCCCAAATAAAAGAATCTTTTCTCCAATTTTAGAGTCTATAACATAATGCATTTTATCTATTTGATTTATAGGATATTTCACATAAATCACATCATTTTCTTTTGGATTTAGAAAAAAAGGTTTATGAATCTCTATAATCTTATTTTCACTGTTACAATATTTTGGACAAGCAACCAATATTTTATTATTCCTAACATCTAAAACAGAAACTTCTCTAACTTCATATTGCCCTTCAAATGGTATTCCCAAAAGCCAAATACCAAAACCACTCATAAATAACCCAAAAGATAAAGCAAAAAGAAACCCTAGAAGTTTAAAATACCACTTGTTACTTTTAATCAAACTTCCAATAAAAATATAGAAAAGAAGAAAAAGAACACCTATAAGAACTAAAATTATTGGTAAGGCAACAATGCAACCCATATATGGTAAAAACTTTATCACAGATTTATTTTTACTAATAATTGCTAAAACAAAAGTACAAACCCAAATTAAAATTAAAACCATATAGCATCTACTGAAAGCTTTAAATACCTTGCTATAATTTACACTTTTATTTAACTGTTTATTTTTAAATATCATTATATTCCCCTTCTATTTCAAAAAATTAAGAATAATTTTTAATTTCTCTTAAAAACAACTCATCAGTCATCCCAGCAATAAAGTCAATTACCTTTCTTTTATCAGATGTAGTCAAAAGATACTCATCAACTTGACTATTTAAAAATATTTTATAAATAATGCTATCAACATTATGATTCTCAATATCCTCTAAATATCTTTTAAAAATACGATTCATTCCTTCTTTATAAAGAAGTTTCTCCTCACTAGTTAAACTATATTGATAAATATGTTTATAATTAAAATCCTTTAAAGCCATCACCCCATCAAAAACAGGCTTGCTCATTTTAATATATGGCTTATTCATACTATTTTTAATAATATCTAGAATAACAGTATTAACAATATCTCTATTAGTAACCCCTAAAACATTACTAATTTCAGTTGGAATTTCTTCCCTTTTAATTTTTCCAATCATAATAGCATCTTCAATATCTCTACCAATATACCCAATAATATCACTAATACGCACAACACACCCTTCTAAAGTCATAGGTCTATTTTGAGCTGATTTTTTTATATCTTGATATGAATTAGCATATTGCGCAAAAAAATCTTTTTTTGTTTTTTTAGCAGGATAATATATACAGTCCAAGAGCTCTCCATTATGACACATAATACCATCATAAACTTGTAAAGAAAGATTAAGTCCCTTTCCATTATTTTCCACGACCATCAAATGCCTTACACTTTGAATATTATGTGCAAAAAATTCTCCCAACTCTCTCAATGAAATCTCATTTAGCATAGCCTCCCCTTCATGACCAAGGGGTGTATGACCGATATCATGCCCTAAAGCAATAGCTTCAATTAAATCTTCATTTAAAGCAAGGGCTCTTCCTATAGTTCTTGCAATCTTACTAACCATTTGTACATGAGTAATACGTTTTGTAATATGATCATTATCAACTCTAGTAAAAACCTGTGTCTTATCTAAATATCTAGTATATGACAAAGAATAAATAATACGATCTGTATCATGAAAATAGTTAGATCGAACATCCCAGCTTTCTTCTTTCATTCGAATAGCATCAACATCAAAGCAAGCATATTTACTAAGATTTTTTTCATGACTTAGAAAATTCTTTTTAGCTATTTGTAACTCTCTCATATTTTCCCCAAAATCTCCTTCCTTTTTACAATTTTAATCATCGAATACTCAGGGATATCACACTCAAAAGCATACTCCAAATAATAAACAGCATCAGGATGCCTAGCAACATTAACTGGATTTTTCTCTGAATCATACATTCTTTCTAGTACAAAAGAAATATGTTCTCCATTTGGAGTAAAAACCTCAATCAAGTCGCCAACTTCAAAATAATTACGCTCATAAAATTTCAAGAGAGTACCATCATAAGATATTACTTGCCCTAAATAATCCTGATTGGATTTTTCAGCCCTCCCAGTATAATACTGATCCGTATAATCCGCATTTTTCATAAAATAATGAGTAGACGTCTCACGATTCGCAACTCGATCCAATCTTTGTTGAAATAAATTCATCTTCTCTTCTGTTAAAGTATTAGTATAATATGAATCAATAATTTCCCGATATGTCCCAATAACAGTTGCTAAATAATATAAAGATCTCATCCTTCCCTCAACCTTTAAACTAGTAACACCTATTTCAATTAAGTCTTTAATATATTCAGCCATATTCATATCTTTTAAAGCCATAGTGAAATCCTTTTTACCAGGATTCTCAAATACAAAACGGCAAACTTGTGCACAACCACCACGATTAGCATCTCTATTAGTAACATAATTAGAAAGTGCACAACGACCCGAAAAACATGTACACATAGCTCCATGAATAAAAACCTCAATATCTGTATCAACTTTTTTAACTATTTCTTCAATCTGCTTTTTAGAAAGTTCCCGAGCTAAAACAACTCGATCAACACCTTCCCTTTCAAAATACTGAATAGCCTTATAATTACTTGTCGAATTCTGAGTAGACAAATGAACTTCAACTTTAGGAAATTTCGTTTTTATATATGAAATAATAAAAGGATCACTCACAATAAATGCATCAATTCCAGCATCTACAACTTGAGAAATGTATTCAAAAACCCCATCCATGTCTTCATTATGAAAGACAATATTCAAAGTAAGATGTACACGTTTACCCAATTTATGAGCAAAACTACATCCTTCCCTAATTTGACTCAATGTAAAATTATCAGCATTAGCACGCAAACTATATTTTTCTCCACCAATATAAACAGCATCCGCTCCATAAAGTAAAGTAACTTTTAGTCTTTCCAAATCTCCAGCAGGAGACAACAATTCTATTTTATCCATTTTTCCTCACCTTATAAATCGTTTTCTTAAAAAAGAAATTTGTACTATCCCCCAACTTTTTGTATTTTAAAATATACTTATTATCTTTACAACCATCATTAATATAATTCATAGTATCCAAGACTAAATCATGAAAAATATTTTCTAATCCATACTCTCTCATAATAATATAGTCAACCCCGATAGAATATAATTCAGACAAAACCGAAGTACCATTAGTAACTGTATCTAAAAAGAAAGTAGTCCCATTTTCATCTTCAATTAAATGATATTTCTCATTAGAGACCTTCTCAGAAATAACAAGTTCCGAAGGACCACTTTCTCCTAAATCACAATAATAATTATGAATTAAACTTCGCCTAGAAAAAGCAACACTAGGACGACTAACAACCTCTACCATAGAAGACACTTGACTCCTTAAACAAATTTCTTTAATTTCTTCTAATGTAATTTCTTTACCCAATAAAGCATATTGAACACCCTTAGAATAGTAATAGTCACAAGTTTTATAATTATTAACCATATGTGTTTGATTCCAAACTAAATCAATAGTTAAAGACAATTCTTTTTTTAATTCTAAAATAGCTAAATCATAAAAAAATATTCCTTTAATTCCCAAAGAATTTAATTTTTTCAACATATCTGTAAGACTATCAATTTCCTCGTTCATAAAATTTTTATTCATTTTAACAAAAACTTCAACTTTACTTGTTTCTACAATGTTCTTTATCTCTTCATAAGTAAAATAACATACACTTTCGACACTAAATCCTTTCAATGGTAAAATAATACCATCACTCATATCAAATAAAGAAGAGTCTTTCTTAGAACACTCAATTAATAATTTCATATAAACACCCAAACTCATTATATATCAATAAAAAAAAAAAGAAAAGGTCATACCTTCCATTCCATAATAATAAACTCAAAACCTTTATCTTCAAAATAATTGTCTTCTCCATAGATAGAAACAAAAATAGTAGTTAAAAGAAAAACCACAAGATAACATTCGAAAATAATGTATCTATATTCACCTTTTTATAAATACTATACTTTTTTACTTATCGCCAAACCATCTCCAATATCTAAAAATTCTGTTTCATATTTTTTATTTGTCTTTAAAAAAGTAATATAATCTTTTATTTTATGAACCAATTGTCGCAAATTACGACTTTCTATTTCATCAAGATTTTTTTCAACAAGTCCGTGAAATTTCATATTATCAGTAATAATAGTTCCATCCTCAAATAAATTTTTTTCGAACTTCTCAAAAAATTTTTGATTTTGCGCTTTAGCAGCATCAATAACAATCAAATCGTAAAAATCATCAATCTTTACTTCTAAAGCATCATTATAAATTAAATGAATCCTTTCTTCTAATTTCAATTTCTTGATATTTTTCAAAGCCTCTAAATATCTTTTTTCATCTCTTTCAATAGTAGTAACAGTTAATTCAGGATCAGCACTACACATCATAATAGCTGAATAACCAATTGCTGTACCAATTTCTAAAACCCTTTTCACCTTATTTTTAGTAATATATTTAATTAAATAATAAATCCCACTATCTGTCATAATAGGAACATTATTTACTTTCGCATAATCCTTTATTTGATTAATCACATTTAAATCAAGCATAATACACCTTTTCTTTCATAAATCCTTTACCAAATCCAATCGCCATTTTTTTTGATTTCAGCCACCTTCTGATCATGCTCTTTGTTTGTTTTTGTATAATAAATTTTTCCATTTTTATCTGCAACAAAGAACAGATAATTACTAGGTGTTGGATTAACACTTGCCTCAACACTTAAAATACTAGGATTACAAATTGGCCCAATGGGCATCTTCCCAATCATCGTCGAACTCCTTGTGTTATAAAAATTAACACTCGCAAATTGTTCTGAAGAAAGATCACTTGTCATGGCAGCTTGTAACCCATAATAAGTCGTTACATCACTTCCTAAATTCATTCCAGAATGCAAACGATTTTCAAAAATACCAGCAATCATTTTACGATTATCTAAATTAGTCCCCTCAAGCTCTATAATAGAAGCCATAGTAAGATAATAATGAGGATCTTTTAATAATCCATCCTTATATTTTTCTAATTTTTCTTCCATCTCATCTAACATAGTTTCAATAATACTAGTAATAGAAACATCCTTATTATCAAAATAATAAGTATCGGGAGCCAAATATCCTTCCAATGGATAATAAATATTAGAATCCAAAATACTATCTGTCAAAAACCAATACTTTTCGATTAATGTTTTAATATAAGAAGAATCATTCATTATTTGAAAATATTCCAAACTAGAATGATTAGTCCCTTTCTCAACAACTTTTGCATAATCAGTGATTCGAAGACCTTCTTTGAAAGTTAACTTAATCCTATCAGGGTTATAATTACTTCCTTTTTCTAATGTACGAACGATTTCACCAAGAGACATATTTTTATGCAAAACATATTTCGATGCCTTTAAAGAAACAACATGATGAATTTTAACATAAACCTTAAAAAAACGAACACTATAAATTAAATCTTTTTCTTTCAACATTTCCCCTATTTGACCAGTACTCATTCCACTAGTAACAACCACTTCAACATCTTCCTTGTTTCCACTATCCACCGGTCCAGTAAAATGCCACCAAGTAGCACCAATACAAATAATAAAAACAAAAATTGTTATAAGAACAAATAAAAGCGGCTTTGGTTTTCTCTTCACTAACATAATACCTCCAGAAAAAAGAAAGAGCTATTGCTCATTTCCTTCACTATTATTCTGAATTTCTTCTTGCAACGTATCAAGAATTGTCTGAATAACTTTCCATTCCTTCTCTGTTTCAATTGCCTCTAATTTACCTTGAGGATCATCTGGATAATAAACAGATGCATAGACTTGAACATTTCCTTTTTCATCTCTTTTCTTATCCGTATAAGCAATATAATTTTTTCCAGTTTCTTCACTTTCAAAAGTAAACAAAACATCGTAAGTTATTTTATTACCATTTTCATCAACCATAGAAAATGTACTATTCTCTTTCATGCTTTAATCAACTCCTATCTAAATAGCTTTGTAATATTACTGTTGCTGCAATACCATCAACTACTTTTTTTCTCTTTTTTCTAGAAATATTTCCTTGAATTAGTACATCAGTAGCAATTTTTGTAGTAAGCCTCTCATCTTGCAAATAAATAGGAACAGATAAAACATCTTGCAACTTTTTTTGAAATTGAAGACTAAGCTCTCCTTTATACCCAACGGTGTTGTTCATATTTTTAGGAAAACCTAAAACAATAGCACCAATCTCCAAATCTTGAACAATTTTTTGGATTTCTTCTACTAATCCATCATAATCCTCATTATGACGAATTATCTTATAACTGCTAGCAATTAATCCCATTTTATCACTAATGGCAACACCCAAAGTTTTACTACCTAAATCTAAACCTAAATATCTCATTATTTATGATTTTTCTGAAATTCCAACAAAAGAATTTCTACTATTTTAGCTCGATCAATTTCTTGAATTTTATTCCTAGCATCCTTATAACTAGAAATATATCCAGGATCTCCACTAATCAAGTAACCAACAATCTGATTTGTTGGATTATATCCTCTCTCTTCTAAAGCATCATAAACTTCTTTCAATATTGTCCTTGTAAGCTCCGTATCAATTTTTTGAATATCAAATAAACTAGTTTGTTCTTGTGGCATAACATCACCTCATTATAATCAAATACAATTATATTTTAACATTATCAAAAAATATTTACAACCTCATTTTTTTATTATAATTTTTTCCACATGAGCACAATTTAGTATTTGTAATTTCTTTACTTTTACTATTATAACTATTTTTATCAACTAATATCAAATATATTGAAAGCACCATATTAATATTATTCATCACAAATTCAGAACTTGGATAATTATAGCAATGGATACTTTTCAAAAAATTTCATAAATATCTTTTGACTCCATAAACATTCACCATAAAACTAGACATAAGAAATACGCTATTTATTTTGCTTATTAAAATTTTATATTAAAAAAAGGGAATTTGCATTTTCCACAAACTCACTTTTTCAAAAGGGAAAGTGGAATAGATGAATCTTGAAAGTTATTCAAACCAAATTCATCAATCCATCTTTCAAATAGTTTACAAGAAAGATCCTCAAAATTTTGCACAATTTTACTATCCATGTCAAAACCAAGACGCTGAACAAGATAACACTGAATAGCCGAAAAAGTATTACTAGTAGGTGAAGAGGTAGAATTTGTAACAGATTCTTGAAGCAAGACGTATAAGTCATAAATTTGTTCTTTACTCATTTCTGAACATTCAGATAATTCATAATCATCAAAAGGCCCATCAAAACAACCACTTTTCAAAGACACAAAACACTCTATTAATTTTTTCTGACCTTTAGAAATAGAAACATCTACCCCTCTTTTTTCATTGTTATATTCTTCTACAACATTATATTTTCCTAATTGCCAAGTTGACATACTGAAACCTCCAAATAAATTTAATTTTTAAAATATTATAGCATTTCTAAAGTAATTTTCAAACAAAACATACTTATTATTAATGCTATGCCGTATAAATAAATGCTATATAGAATGCAAAAACTGTAAATATACTAGCAATAATCCAACCATTTACTTTTTCAAAAGCAGTACTTTTATCCTTTATTCCTAATGCCATAGTAATCATGGCACCTCCAATCAAACCACCAATATGAGCAAAATTATCAATGCCTGGTATTAAAAATCCCAAACCTAAATTAAGAGCAATTATTGGCAAAATTTGGTTTTTTACAACATTACCAAGATAAACTCTATAATAGTATCCAAAATAAACCAATGCACCCATCAATCCAAAAATAGCACCACTTGCCCCAACAGAAGCAACACCATGACTAAATGCTATCGAAAATAAAGAACCAATCAAACCAGAAAACAAATAGATAACAAAGTATTTTATTTTCCCAAAAAAGCTTTCAATTTGGGATCCAATAATATATAAAGAATAGCAATTTAAAAATAAATGCATGATATTCCCATGAAGAAAAATACCTGTAAACAAGCGATAATACTGTCCAGCCCTAATACTTGGACCATGAACACAAAAATTATTAATAATATTTTCATATTCCCCAAATAGATTGGGAATAAGATAAAAAATAACATTAAGTGCAATGAAGAAATATGTTATATATGGTACTTTATTTTTAAACACATTCTCAATCTTCTTTGCATCTTCACGATTATGACGATTAATATCACTAGTAATTTTAGCAAACAATTCAAAACCATCTTCTTCATATTCCATCTTTTCTAATAAATCTGGAAAAGTTCTTTTAATAAAATCATTATTAGCAAGATCATTTTCATTTTTTATCTTAATTGCCATTAATTTTGGATCTTCATTAATTTCACTAGTAACATTATCCCCCAAATCAAGAAAAATACTCATAACATTCATTTTCAAAGAAAATGTTTTCTTCTTTATTTTTTTAATAATTCTTTTTGTTTTAAAAACATCAAAATTAAATTGTTCATCATTATGAATATAACCAGAAACAATTCGAACCACTTTACAATCTTCATTTAAATTCTCTAACCAAATTTCATTTTCAACCCCTTGCAAAATGATAGGATTATAATTTTTTTCTGTTATAAAATAATGTAAGAGTTTCATTGTAAGAATATTCTTATCATCTAGCATTATATCCGTATTCATAAAATTCCTCCTAAAAAACTAATAATATTATATAATAAAACATAAAATAATAAAAGAGGAGATGAAAAAATATGAAAAAACTTATTATTTTCTTATGTTGTCTATTACCTTGGTTTATATCAAATATAATCCCCTTAGATTATAGCTATTACAAAGATTTAAAATTACCATTTTTTGCACCACCGCAATCCTTTTTTGGTATTGCTTGGTCCATTATTTACATATTAACAGCCATAACAATTTATTATGTAGTAACATCTTATGGTAAAATAAAAAACATTCCCAAAAGCTACAAAATTATTCTAATAATAAATTATTTATTAAATCAAAGTTATACTCTTGTTTTCTTCGGTCTAAAAAATAATTTTTTAGGAATAATTTCTTCTTTAGGAACGTTTTTATCAACACTATTTTTATATGAAGAAACCTCTTTAATTAATAGTAAAGTATCAAAATTATTATTTTCATATATTGCTTTATCTCTATTTGGAACAATCTTATCAATTGCAATATATCTATTAAATATGTAATTATTCTGAAACAGAATTATGTTCTACATAAGTTCTTGCAATATCAAGAACTTTTTTATATTCCTCAAACAATTCATTAAAGTGTTCTCCTACAAAATTAATATCATTTTCTTTACTTTTTAATTCATGTTGATAAGAAATATCAGCCAAAGTCATAAACCCTAAGTATTTACAATCACTTTTTAACGAATGAACTTCAATTGCATAATTAGGCATATCAGATTTATTTTTATAATCAACAATTCTGCCCCATTTTTCTTCTACCTCTTTTACAAAATCAGAAATAGTCATATTATACATTTCCATATCTCCAAGCAATTCTAAAGCATGATCTAAATCAACACCATTCGTCTTTAAATATTCAGCACCATAGGAAGTATCATTTACAGATTTTAAATCTTGAGATGTAGGATTAAAACTTTTTGTTACATCAACATTAAGAGGTACAACAGGAACAATGAAATCAGCAGGAATATTATTTGATTCAGCAGCTAAACTTTCGATATTATTATCAATAGAAGAAGAATTATTTTCACTATAATTTCTATTCAAAGAATCTCCAAGAATTTCCTCTATGTTATCCTCTACTGGAATTACAGATTGTTGTTTTTCTTTCTCCTCTTCATTAATCGATTCAACAGCCAAAACTTCATCCCTACAAACAGGAAGTTCTTTTTTTAATTCTGAAGACAAATTCCCCAAATCTTCAGTAGCATTTCTACCTAAAATTTGATTAATAACTTGAATTAATTGTTCTTTTTCAATTGGCTTAGCTAAATAGTCATCAAAACCATCAGCTAAATATTTCTCCCTCATACCTGTAATAGCGTTAGCTGTTAACGCAACAGTAGGTATTTTAAAACCTGGCATTTCTTTCAATTTATTTAAAGTTATAACGCCACTCATCTTAGGCATCATATCATCTAATAATATTAAATCATAAATCTCTCCACGTTTAATTCGATCAATACATTCAAATCCACTATCACAAGTAACTACTTGATTAGCATGATAACGTTCTAATAACTTGCAAGTAACCTTC
>CACZQK010000039.1 GCA_902783315.1 uncultured Erysipelotrichaceae bacterium
AAGAGTTATTTGATGGTATAAACTGTACATTAGATGAATCTATACGTTTTAGAGCATTATCAAATTGTAGAGCAGAAGTTTTTATAATAAACATTGCTGGAAAACAAACGATTTTAGGAGATATAAGTCCTGAGGAATATGCTCTTAAAAAAGGTAATGCTAAAGATTTTGAAAAATATATTGATTTAATCTTTTTTGAGCATTTAGATGAAAAAATGTTTCAAAGAGAAAAAGCAAGATTATATGATGAGTATATTAAGTATATAGAAAAATGTAATAAAAGATGTTCTGCATATCCACATTATTGTGATTATGAATATCATCAATTATTATATTTAGAAAAAATATATGAACCAAAAGTTAAAGGAAAAGCTCTAAGCAAAACCAAGAAAAAACACAGTATCAAATAACAGTATCAAATATAAATTAAAATAATTAAATTTAATAAAGACTAGAAGTTTAGTCTTTTATTTGTTATAATAGTAAATAATTATACTAGAGATAATCATTTTGATGCTGCAATATTATTTATGAATGAACAAAACTTAAATATGTATTATAATAAACACTCGGTTATTATTGCATATGACATAAATGATAAAGTATTAGAAGACAATTTTGAATTTGGAGAATACAATTTGAAATGGCTACTTAATGATTATAAGGATGTTTTATTAAAGTATTTTGAAATTATATACTTTCTAAAGTTTTCTCCACCAAATTCTTTAATTATAAAAGAAATGATAGAGTGAAAACTATTTTCCAAAAACTGATGGAATTGTGATATTATATTCATAAGAAAGACCTCCGTTATTTTGTTTTTTGTATCAAGTTTATTATAACGCATTTTAGGTCTTTCTTTTTATGTGCCCCAAATCATTTTACACTATCAAGTATTAAATTTGCTTGCTTTTTTTTCTACTTTATAGTATAATATGTCATTAAAAAGGGGGAGAAAAATAATGACAAGAACAGAAAAAAATAGTGATACTTCAATTTTTCAAAATGACACAGGAGTTATTATAAAAAAGAGAGAAATTTCAGCATTAGATATTGAATATTTTAATGAAAGAGTTACAGATGATAATGGAGATCCAATAGACTTTAGTCCTTTAGAAAGAACAGAATCAATAGATACATCTATTATCGAATCAATTGTTGAACCAATAATAGAAGACGTTATTGAGTGCTTCTTTTCCAGTTGCAGTGGAAATAGTAGCCCATATTTCGATATAACGGAAAAGTACAAAAAATTAGATTTTTATGAAAGAAAACCTATAACTTTGTATAAAATAAGACGCCAAGAATTTGATGACTGTGAAACAGTAAGCGGAATAGTATTAGATTTATCCAAAAATGAAGACTTTTCAAGAATCTGTCAAAATGGGCTTGATTTTGCTATGCCAAAATGTGAAGAATATTGGGAAAAGCATCAAAAACTACTAGCTGAAAAAGACAAAAACGATTTATGTATTTTAGATTCAGAAGATTCAATCGAAATTGAAGAAGAAATTATGAATGAAATTAGAACTCTAGTAACAGATACTTTTAAAAGCTTAAAAGGTAGAACAGAATATACTTTAAAAGGAATATATATAATTAGAAATAACATACCATATTATTTAACAACAGAAGAATTTGATAATATATTTGAAAGTCCATATCCTTTAAGTTTAGAATTAATAGAAAAATACCTAAATGAAATGGAAATAGAAGAAATAATTTTACCATTAAATGATTTTTTAGATATGAAAAATCCAGTAGACGATAATAATGCAACAGAATTATTTCAAAAAATACAAAGGGATTTAGAAGTTATACCACAAATTCCTAGTAAGAGAAAGATAATGCAAAAAAATTAGTATAAGGGGCATATATGAAAGAAAATAAGATGTTTTTTTATAGATTAACAAAAAAAGAAAATCACTGGAGCATTGCATTTTTAAGTAATGATGAAGAAGAAAAAATAGAAACAATACAAGATGATATTGATAAATTGAGGGAATTCTTTAATAAAAATAAAGATGCTATATTTATTGGGGCAAACAATTATATTGCAGATGATAAGATAATAACATCATTATTAAAACATAACAATTTAAATGAAAAAGTAAGTGATGAAGAAGTAAGTGCAACTTTACCAATAACATTAGATATAACAGAGGGAATAGTAAAAAACACTCATGTTGACTTTTATAATATTATTTGTAGCATGTGGCAAGATAACGCTAAAATTATGCCATATAGCTTTGCTTTAAATGAAAAAGAGGAAATAAAACAATTAACTAAAGATGTTTATATTATTAAGAGTATATATGAACAAGAAGAAAGACAAAATTTTTTAAATTGGAAAATAAATATAATTAATAAATACCAATTGCCAAAAGAAGCATATTATTATTCATGGGGACAGTTAATGAAAACAATAATTGGACTTGATTTAGATAAAACTCACGGAAATAGCTTCTCAACAGACATTAAAATAGTATTAGATCCAAAATTGGCAAAAGCATTGAAAGAAAAAGATAGTCAATTTCTTAATAATTTATATAAGGATTTGAATGATAAATATCCATTATTCAAATTATATAAGATGATAGAAACAGCTTTAAAAGAAGAAGATTCTATTTTAATTCACAAAATATTACAAGAAACAAAAGATAAGAACTTTTTGTTTAGAATATACGAAATGATTGATAGAAAAGCCAAAAAAGAAGAAAACAATGCTTTTCTTCAGAATTTACAACAAGAATTAAGCAAACGATATTTATTATATAAAACATATCAAGAGCAAACAAATAATCAAGAAATAACTACTGCATTAGTTCCACCTATTACAATAGATGGATGCAAAATCAACTTTAGTGAACAAGGTATTTTAGGAACCACAAAAACAGAAACCAAAGCAACAGACTGTATAGATACAAATCCATATAGTAACTATGCCTATCTATATATTGATTTTAATAGTTTTGGTCCTAATATTTTAATAAATAACCATTGGTTAGATAAAATTGCCGAATACCCAGAAAGATATGAACAAATAAAAAATCAAAGAATGGAACTAAAAAGTCTAAAAAAGCCTGAGCAATTATATTATAAATATATGCTAAACTCTGGACTAGATTATTTAATAGATGTTAATACAAAAAATGAGGAAAATATTGGACTATCATTAGCAATTAATGGCATCATGGTAATGATGCTCCTTTATCAAAATATAAAAGAACACAATGCGACTTTAATAGAATGTAATACAGATGGTATAATCGTTAGATGTCCTAAAGAAAATGTAGAAAGCATCAAAGAAGAAGTAAAAAAAATAGAAAACCAATTAAATTTATCATGTGATGTGGATGTAATTAATAAAATAGTTCATTTTGATAATCAAAATTATGTAATACAATTTGAAAATAAAAAGATAAAACATATAGGAGTTTTTGGAGCTTTTCAAACACATCCATTGTACTGTAGTGGAATACCAGCAGTAGAAATAGCCTTAAGAGAATATTATTTAAATGATATCCCAGTAGGTAGAACATTAGAGAATCTATTAAAAGAAAACAATATAAGAGCCTTCCAAGAAATCCGTAGAGAAAAAACAAATAGTAAACAAAAATATATTAAAATTGATGGAGTGTACATACCGTATACAAAACGTGTATCAAGATATTTTGCAGTTATACCCAATGGTAATAATAATTGCTTATATACGCAAAATAAAAAAGGTAAATATGAAGAATACCGAATAAAACGCGGAAAATCAATAAAAGATGGATATTATCATCTAGTTCCTGCAGATGAAAAAATACCTAATAGGAATGAAATTGATATAACTTATTATTTAGATAAATGCTATAAAATAATAAATAATCATAAAAATTATAATGTAGAAATATTAAAAAAAGGAAAAGATAGAATTAGTCTTGTAGATATTGATGGAACTTTAATTTCAAATATACCGGAAGAAGTACAAAAACAAGTATTTTACGATGCTGCTGCTGATTTAGTTGATAAAAATAAAATTGATGAAGCATATCAAAATTTTTATAACCCAAAAGGTGGAAAATTATTTCAATTTTTAGGCCAATGTAAAAATATTAAAGGATATGGTGAATATTTCTCTAAATATTTATGTCAACAAGAGATATTTGGAACAGCTAATTTAAATTTATATAAAGAATTTGTTCAAGAATTTAAATTAAAAGAAGCCGAAGCTGCTTCTAGAGCAACTTTGTATGGTGATGCAATAAAATTATTAGAGTATCTTAAATCAATAGGATATGTATATCCTTACTCAAACTGGCTTAAATATGTTCAAAGGGCAAAACTAGAAGCACACAATATATCTCAATATTTTGATGGTTTATGCACAATAGATGACTATTATGCAAAATCATCTACAAAAGGGTGGGAAGACATATTAAGTAGTTTGGGAATCGATTTAGATAAGAGTGAAGTTCATATGTTTGGTAATAGTACATCCGATATTGTACCAGTAACAATTGGTATACCATATGCCATAGTCAATCGTACAGGAAAGGGAACAGATTTTCTTGCTCGATTATCAAAAACTGGCAATGGCTTAGTTGTTCCAAATTTTTATAGTATAGAAATTATTGATAAGGAACTTTCAACAATGGGAAATAATAAAATAAAAAAATATAATAGGTGATAAAAACGAATGTAATATTTTTAGATTTTGATGGAGTACTTATTACTTATCATTATCAATCAGACAAAGATATAGAAAGAAGAATAAAAATATTAGCAGACATTTGCAACTACTATGACTGTAAATCAGCAAAGTAATCAATAAAATGACATATGATGCATGGAAAGATGACGAAATTATTCTTTATTTACAAGAACATCCAGAAATAGCCCATTATTGTGTACTGGACGACTGTGATGGAAAAGACTTAGAAAAAATGAAGAATCATCTTGTAGTTACAAAATACTATTCAAAAGATAAAGAAGAAGGGCTATTAGAAAGTCATAGAGAAAAAATAGGTCAAAAACTAGAATTAGACAATGACATAGTAAAAAAAAGAGGGCGAAAGATATAACACATGTTGACCCTCTTTTAATTATTTTAATGCATAACCAAGAAAAAATATGTTATAATAACTAACTAGCAAGGGAGGTTTATAATGACACGTTTAGAATTTGATAAGGTTATGGAAGCTACTGATATAGAAGATAATGTATTAATATCTGAAGAAGGAGATAAAGTACATTATTGGGGGGATTTTGCAATAAGCTTTAGTGGCACTTTTTATGCAATAGTTAAAGGTAAAATACCATTAGAAGTTGCAAATATTATTTGGAAAAAATATCCAGACAATCCTTACAATATAAGAGTTGAAGGAGCCCGCAAGGATTTGATTCCTACTGAATATGCTATAGATGAAATTTATAATCAAGAAAAAGCAACATTGGCATCACAAGAACTGAATACTCGGGACTACCTGGAAAAATGTAAAAAGGCATTCGAAGAATGTAAGAAAAGAAATGATGACAATAAATATTTAACAACATATCATATTGACACAAAAGAAGGATTACTAATATTTTTAACTGAAATGAAAGATTACTATTTAAGAAAACAAAATATGCCAGAAACTGAGGTTCAGCGGTACGAGGAGTTACTAGCAATAGTTACTTTCAGAATGTTAGAAAAGGTAAAACCTAATATTTCTATAGACAAGTGGATGCAAGCTGCTGAAATAAATAGAGATTTTTATAATTCATCAGTTGAAAGAGAAAATAAAGATGAGATATGGAAACAACTTCGAATGGCAATTTCAGATTTTGATAAAGCTGTTAATCCTTTTCTTAATGATATCATTGGTTTTGATAAGATGAGCAATTGTTTAAAGCGTATTAGTATTAGTGCAAACTCATATAACCGCAAAGATAATAAATACAGGGAGGGGTGTTGTAGTTTAGAAATAACGGATCTTAGTACAGGCAATAAAACAATTTATGATAGAGAACCAGATGGATTTTTGCTTGAATTAATTTATAAATTTTATGATGAAAAGATGTTAGAAGTTCTACATTATTTTTCAAATGATGACAAGGACATGCAAACTAATAACGGGGAAGTTGTAGCAATTCATTATACCGGAAATCCAAGTATAAGATTAAACGTTACTAATGGAACAATAAACAAAGATGATGAAAATCAAATTCCTGCTACGCCTGATCAAATTGATTTTGTTTATAGAGAATTATTAAAAGCCATTACTTATGCAGAATATATAACTATTGACAATATGACAAAAGATGTTAGCAGCGAAATTTTAGAGGGAATATTTCTTAAATTACATAGTCTTGGCATTAATTCTATATCAAGATCACAGAAAAGTTTTGATGAATGTGCAGAGTGTTTTAAAGAAATCATATCAGAATATAATGGTATAAACATGGGAGATACATTTAATATAATGCCAGTATGGGAGATATATAATACTTTTCAATATTACGTGTATACAAAAGCCCTTAGAAGTGCAAAGGATGCATATTTCTATCAAGATAAACTTGTGTTTGAATTTTCTGACTCCTATGTTCAAAAAAGATTAGAAGAATTAAAAGCATATGAAGAACTAATTGCAAGATGCGCAAAAACATATGCAGAAAAATATTTAGGTTATGTTGATTTTTCAGATTCAATAGATCAAGATAAAAAACCTTATGTCAGAAGTATGTTACCTCCAATAAGTTAATTTTTGTATAATAATCCTGATAGCTGGTAACGTTATATTACTTTAATAATAAACAATATTGATGATCCATTTTTTCTAGTAACAAGTTATTAATGAATACATTGAATCTATAGGTGCTTTGCTATTAGCTATAATAGATAGAAGCGTACCATTTATAAAAGGATGGAATACACTAAAAAGAATTTTGATATCAAAAAACTCTTAGATACCATAAAAGATGGAATTGTAATACAAGAAAAATAACTAAAATAGTATCAAAAAATTATATTAACAAAGAAAGAACTAATAGACTTTAAATTAGTTCTTTTTTATATAAAAATATGATAAAATTTAAAAAAGCAACTAATATTCAACAAAAAACAACCAAAAAATGGTAGAATGCAACTGGTAGAAATAATACAATAATCGTGAAAAAGGGAGGAAAAATATGAATAATAAATTTTCAGAAAATTTGAAAAAAATTAGAAAAGAAAATAATTTGTCACAAGAACAACTTGCAGATGAATTAGGAGTATCACGTCAGGCAGTTTCAAAATGGGAGTCGGCTGTAGCCTATCCAGAAATGGATAAGATTATTACTTTATGTAACAAATTTAATTTAAATGTTGATGATTTGTTGCATAAAGATATTAAGGAAGTAAAAGGAGAAGAAGATAGTAAAAAAAGAATAAATGATTTCATAAATGATTTTCTAAATTTTGTTACTAATGCCGTTAATTTATTTAGTAATATGGATTTTAAGGGTAAAATGAAATGCTTATTTGAGCAAAGTGTAATTTCAATTATTCTACTTATTTGTTCTTTAATTGTTTTTGCAATTCTAAATTCTTTATTTGGAAAAATACTAAGTTTTTTACCAAATAATATAACTTCATTTATCATGGGAATATTAGGATCAATAATAATAATTGCTTTACTATGTGTTTCCATAATGATAATAACACACATATTTAAAACTAGATATTTAGATTATTATGAAAAATCAACAAAAAAGGTAAATATTAAAGATTGTTCAGAAGAAAATAACAACTTATCAGAAAAGAATTCCAATAAGATTATAATTAGAGACGCTGACCACAGTGAATATAAATTTATAAATTCTTTATTTAAAATAATAATAATTATTATAAAGATCTTCTTATTATGGCCCGCATTTTTAGCTTCTATGACTTTAATATTTTTACTTTTTACTTTTATAGCATCCTTTATGCTATATAAGACAGGAATCTTCTTTGTTGGTTTATTAATAACAAACATATCTTCTGCTATGATAACCATAATAGTTTTATTAGTAATACTAAATTTTATCTTTAATAGAAAAAGCGATAAAAAAAGAATGATTTATACATTTATAATATCTTTAATTACTTTTGGAATTGGTTGTGGTTTAATTTTTGTTGGAACATTATCATTTGATATTTCGAATAGTAATATGGATTACCTAAAAATAGAAACAAAAGAATATGATATGAAAGAAGATTTAATAATATCTCCACATAATAATTACAATATTGAATATATAGAAGCAGATAATAATAACGTAAAAATAGAGTATTCAATTAATAAGTATTGTACTATCCAAGATATGGATAATGAAAAAAATAATATTATCAATCCAAACTATTCTTGCCATAATCCAATAAAGATTGCTAGAGAAACAATTAAAAGTATAAATAACAAAAAAGTAATACCAATAAACATTGATATAGAAAAAATAACTGTATATACAAATAAGGAAAATATTGAAATACTAAAAAATAATTACAATAATTATCAAGATAGTAAAAGAAGCGATGATGAAAAGTTGCAATTCTATCAAAATAGAATAGATGAGCTTGAAAAGGAAAATATAGAACTCAATCAGAAATTAAGAGAAATAAATCCTTAAAAACAATATATCAAAGAGAAAGAATTTAAGTAAGCTTTCTCTTTTTTAATACTTCTAAATATTTTATATTTATCATAAAGAAATTATCAAAAGCCAAAAAGGTAAAAAAATGGCAAATAGACTATCATAAAATCGTTGGAAGATTACGATATTCTACTAGGTTAAGGAAGATAACCATTAGCGAAATTTACTCTGGTTAAATAAAAACTCTTTCTTTTTTTTAAAAAATATTATAAAATAAAATAGAAATTGATATTGCCCCATAGCCAAGCGGTAAGGCAGTGGACTCTGACTCCATTACGCGTTAGTTCGAATCTAACTGGGGCAGCCATATAAAAGTAAAGGCATTAGGCCTTTTTATTTTTGTAAAAAAAAGTAAATAAAAAAAAATACAGATACTATTTTTTATAATCCTGTGATATGATAAAGAAAAGATAAGAAAAGAGGGGAACTTTATGCAATGTAACAGTTGTGGAACACAATTAGCTGAAGGAGAATTAACGTGCCCAAGATGTGGAACATCTGTAGATGGGGTTGGGCAACATTATACAGCCAATAAAACAGCAATAACCGCTTCCCAAACAATACAGCAGCAGCCTCAACCAATACCAGTTCAACAAGTACAACAGCCACCAGTATCACAAGGTCCTGCTCAACTAGAAAATCAACCAAAAGGCACTGGAAGAAAAATATTAATATTCCTGATATTAATAGCACTCATAACTCTATTATCAATTATGTTTTATTCAGTAATATTGAACAAGAAAGACCAAGAAACAAAGAAAGAACCACCATCAACCGAAGAAAAGGTCCCAACATCACAAGAAAACATTCAAGAATATGGAGGATACACATTTACAATCCCAGAAGGTTATCAATCTAAAATATCAAATCTTTATGGATTAGTTATTTATAATAAAGAAGAAGCATATAGTATAACAGTAGACTACACTAATCCATATGAAACAAGAAAAACGACCTTTATGACACATTTTCCAGATCAAGCCAATACTTTAGTTGCTAATATTGCAAACAGAGAATATCTAGTGTTAGTTATTCCTGTACAAAATGCAGGCTATGCAACTCAATATGCAACTCAAAAAACAGAAAAAGCAACATTTGTTGGATTAGTAGCAAAAGCTGATCATGTAGCACCAGGAGCAGTAGAATTCACAAAATTAACCTCAATTTTAGATAGTGCTGAACAAAAAGAAACAGTAATACCAGGGACTACTAATGATGCTGGAGTAACAGGAATTCAAGTATATACAGTAGACTTTAATGAATTCTTTCCATCTACACAAGAAACTCAGACAGTACAACCAACCCAATAAAGAAAGGTTTGTCTTTCTTTTTTTTTACTTTTAGTGTAAACTATTAATAGTTAAAAAAGAGGTGTATATTATGACAAAAGAAGAAAGAATAGAATTAG
>CACZQK010000040.1 GCA_902783315.1 uncultured Erysipelotrichaceae bacterium
AAATAAGCAAGTTGATTTATCAAAATATGATTATGTTTTTTTATCATTTGAAATGAATTGCAAAAAACCAAGTAGAGAAATTTATGAAAAAGTTATTGAAAAAATATCATTTAATTCGGAAGATATATTATTTATAGATGATAGGCAAGATAATATAGATATGGCAAAAGAATTTGGTTGGAATACATTAAAAGCAACTGGTTTAGAATTAGAAAGAATAAAAGCGTGTTGTGAGCAATTTATTAAAGAAGCTGAGTAGAAAAAATGAAAATAATGCTAATATAAATTGGGTGGTAACAATTTTATCCTAAATTAGTATCAAATGTATTAAATATAATAGTTGAATTATTAATAGTATTCTTTGGGAAAAATACTATAAAAATAAGAAAAAACCAAGTAGCTATATGATTATGGAGTATTCTTTAAATATTGATTAAAGCTCAATAAATGTTATAAACTTAGACAGATTAGTGTAAAATCTGCCTTTTTTATGCTATAATTTTAGTGATTTTGAAATTGAAATAGGCCATAATAATTAGCCTAATAGGAGGAAAGACTATGCTTAGATTATTTGATAAAGATAAAGAGATTAAAAGAAATGTAAACGAATACTTAACAGAAGTATTTCCATTAGAAAATTTTTCAGCATTTGGACTTGTAATGGATGGAATATATTTTAAAACCGGAGAACATGCTTTTCAATATTTAAAATTTAAAGACGAAAAAATCTGTGAAGAAATAATAAATTGTAATAGCCCATATGATGCAAGAGTATTAGGTGGTAAATATAAGAGTGAAAGAATACCTAATTGGTCTGAAGTTAAATACGAATATTTAGAAAAAGTGTTTAGACTTAAATTGGAACAAAATAAAATGGTTGAAGAAGCTTTACTTAACACTAAAGACTATTTAATCTGCGAATATTGTGTTGATGAGGATACAGAATGGGGATTAGATAAGAATGGAAATGGAGAAAATAGATTAGGTAAAGCATGGATGAATGTTAGAGATAAAATAAAATAACAATACAAAAGGGGTATAACATTTAGCAAATAGTAAGTTATCAGTTGTTGTGTTTAGATGGCAATGATTATATAATTTGGAGGAATTAGATATGGCTATTTTAGAACAAACTTTATGTTTATTAAAAAAAGATAGTAAATTATTACTTGCTTTAGGTAAAAAGGGATTTAATGCTGGTAAATATAATGGTGTTGGTGGGAAGATTAGAAAGAATGAGACTCCTGATCAAGCTATGGTAAGAAAAGTAAAAGAAGAAATAGGTGTAACTCCTACTAGTTATGGGAAAGTTGGTTATTTAGAGTTTGACGAATATTATGAAGGTGAAAAAAGAAGAATTGCCATGCATTTATATATTGCTAGTGAGTGGGATGGAGATCCTATGGAAACCAATATGTTTATTCCTCATTGGTTTCATATTAGTGATAGTCCTTATGAGAAAATGTTTCCGGATGATAAGTATTGGCTACCACTTATTTTGAAAGGTAAAAAAATTAGGGCTTATTTTGATTATGACAAAGATTGGAATGTGTTGTACAAAGACATATATAATATGAATCAAAATGTAAGTGTTGTTATAGATGGTCAAGCAGGATCTTGTGGGAAAGGAAAAATATGTGGCTATTTATCGCAAATAGATCAATACAAAATATCTACTAACAACTGGTCTAGTAATGCGGGGCATACTTATGTTGATAATAAAGGAAGAAAAATTGTTGTTAGTCATTTGCCAATGGCCATTGTGAATCCTGATACAATAGTTTGTATTAATGCAGGGGCAATTATTACTCCGGAAATCTTGTTTAAGGAGATTAAAGAGTATAAAGATTTGTTGGGAAAAAGGAAGGTTTATGTTCATCCAAGAGCAATGGTTATTCAGCAAAAACATAGGGATTATGAAATGGCATCTATTAGGAGTGGTTCAACTTTTAAGGGATGTGGGGCAGCTTTAGCTGATAAGATAATGAGAAAGAAAGATATCATTCTTGCAAAAGATTATTTTTCTAATGTTCATAATAGTAAGATAGAGATTATGGACACGGCGATGCTTTTAAATAATGAGATTGGGAAAATTTTAGTAGAAGGTGCTCAAGGCCAAGATTTGGATATTAATTATGGACTTGATTATCCTAATGTTACTAGTAGAATGTGTAGTGCGGCTCAGATCATTGCTGATGCTGGGTTAAGTGTTTTTGGAGTAAAAGACATTTATATGATTATTAGACCTTATCCTATTCGTATTAGTAATGAAACAAATATTGGAAAAACAATCAATAGTGGAGATTATGCTGGTAGTCAAGAAATTACTTGGGAAGAAGTAGCTAAAAGATCAGGGTTTAAAGGTACTTTTGAAGAATATACTACAGTGACAAAGAAGAAAAGGAGAGTATTTGAAATGAACTGGGATAGACTAAAGTATAATGTAATGATTAATAAGCCTACCCAAATAGTGTTAAATTTTGCACAATATATTGATTATAGAGCTTATAATTGTAAAGACTATGCAAAATTACCCAAAAAAGTAAAAGACTTTATTAAAAGAATTGAAGAAGAAACTAGCGTTCCAGTAACAATAATTGGTACAGGAGAAAATGAAGAAGATATCATTGATTTAAGAAAACTAAAATTAAATACTTAAGATATTTTATATGAGTGTTAAATTGCGATATAAGTAACTGAATTTATAGTATGATACTAAAATAAATATTTAGAAAAAAATAGCATGATGGAGAATAGTTTTGATAATTTGGTACTCTGGGTTAAACTTTTAGAAAAAGAGGTAATGTATGGAAAATTATGTTTGTAAAATAGCTACATTAGAAGATATTATAAAAAAATGTGATTATGAAATTGGAAAAGCGGTAGATGATAAAAGTAATTGGATAGCTTGGAAAGAAAAAGCAATAGAGAGCTTTAATAAAGGATTATCAATTACTTATATTGGGTCATTAAATGATGCAATAATATGTGAATGTACTGCTGCTATTGATCCGACTATAGTTCAAAATGCTGAAGGCTTAGTAAATGATAAAACAGCATATTTATTTGCCTTTAGAACAAATAAAGAGAACCAGGGAAAAGGATATTTTTCAATATTATTTAAATTTATGATAAATGATTTAATATCTAGAGGTTATGAGAAGGTAACACTAGGTGTTGAACCAGAAGAAGAAAAGAATAAGGCAATATACAATAAATATGGATTTACTGAACATATAAAAGATGCTCAAGAAGTATATCCAGATGGAACAACAATAGATGTTGAATACTATGGGAAAAAATTATAATATAAGGAGATGATAATAATATGCAAATAAATAGAAATCAGATTATTGAATATATAAAAGAATATGCTATGTCAAAGGATTATGTTTATGCTATGTGGTTAGAGGGTGCAGATGGATTAAATCAAGTTGATGAATATTCAGATTTAGACTTTTGGTTTGATGTTGAAGATTCTAAAAGAAATTCATTTATTTTTGATTTAGTAGATCATTTATCATTACTTGGTAAAATTGATTCTAGAATGGATCAATCAACACCTGATATATATCAAAGTAATATACATCTTGAAAACACAAATGAGTATTTAACAATAGATTTAGCTGCTCAAAATGATTCAAGAGATAGAGAGGATACATCTTTTACTAAAGGAAGTATAACTGAAGTGCCATTAGTAATATTTGATA
>CACZQK010000041.1 GCA_902783315.1 uncultured Erysipelotrichaceae bacterium
ACCTTTTTCACTGAATAACAAATTGATTGTTTTCACATTATGATTTAAACATATTTTAAACCAACAATTTATAATCTTATTAAAGATAATCAGAATAAATCTTATCCATATAAAAACAACGAAGAAAATTTGATTATAATATCAAAACAAAATTAACAAAAAAAAAAAAAGAAATACTATCAATAATATGATTAATTAAAATTATTAAAATTTAAAAATTCTTTGTTCATATCTCTTTCATATATAACAACAAAACTATGTATATCTCAAAAAAAAAGATATCAAATGACATCTTTATTCAACCGCACATTTATAGCCTTCTTTTTCAAGTTCTTTCTTTGTTTTTTCTGGAGTTGTCATTTTATCTAAAACAGTCTTAGCAATCTTGTCAACATCCAAAACAGAAGATACTTTCAAATGCTTATCAGTAATATCTTGTTTACAATCAGTAAAAGCATCTTTATAAGAACTCATTGCAGATTTTACTGATGTACAAAAATCTTGTTCTTTTAATAAATTAATTTGTTCATCATTATAACTAGATAAATCCATATCATAATCAAAATCCATAGTACTAATTGTATTACCTTTAAAACCAACATTAAAAGTAATATCTACACCACTATTTGTTTGTTTACAAACTAATTTTGATTCTTTTGTACTACATCCAGTAACAACCAAAAGAAAAGCACATACACCAACAAAACCAATAACTTTATTTTTCTTCATACTTCCTCCTATCGATTTTAATATATCATGAATAATATCTTTTTACAATAACAAAACAACTTTTTCAAAATTATTTAAAAAGGCAATTTCATATTTCCGTTGGATACACTTTTCATCATTTTTTTCATTTGATCAAACTGTTGAAGTAATTTATTTACTTCTTGAACAGAAGTACCACTTCCACTAGCAATTCTTGTCTTTCTACTTGCTTTTATAATTTCAGGATGTTTACGCTCTTTAGGCGTCATAGAAAGAACGATAGCTTCGATATGTGACATCTGTTTAGGATCAATCTTAACATTTGTAAGTCCCATTTTCTTAGCACCTGGAATTAGCTTTATTAAGTTTTCCAAAGGACCTAATTTTTTTATTTGCTTCATAGTAGATAAAAAATCTTCTAAGTCAAACTTTCCTTCCTGCATTCTCTTTGTAGCTTTTAAAGCCTCTTTTTCATCAATAGACTCAGTCGCCTTTTCAACCAAAGAAACAATATCACCCATACCCAAGATTCGTCCAGCCATTCGCTCTGGATCAAAAAAATCTAAACCATCCATTTTTTCGGAAACACCCACAAACTTTATTGGAACGTTTGTTAAATGGCGAACAGAAAGAGCAACTCCACCTCTAGTATCTCCGTCTAATTTCGTTAATACAACACCAGTTAATGGTAATTTATCATTAAATCCTGTAATAACATTAATGGCATCTTGCCCCATCATAGAATCAATAACAAGCAAAATTTCTTGTGGATCAACAGAAGCACGAATATTTTCTAACTCATTCATTAAAGCCTCATCAACATGAAGTCTACCAGCAGTATCAATTAAAACATAATCATAATGATTCTCCTTTGCATATAAAACCGCATTTTTAGCTATCACTACAGGATCTGTCTTTCCCTCATCATAAACTTCAATATTTAATTGCTTACCCAACTGTTTTAACTGATCAATAGCAGCAGGACGATAAACATCACAAGCCACTAATAATGGCTTTTTACTATGTTTCTTTCTTAAAAAATTAGCAAGTTTAGCAATAGAAGTAGTTTTTCCAGAGCCTTGCAAGCCTACCATCATTAAAACTGCTGGAGTTCCTTTTAAATTCAACTCTTCACTATTTCCACCCAACAATTCAGTTAGCTCATCTTTAACAATCTTTACAAATAAATCCCCAGGATGAATGCTAGATATAACTTCTTCTCCCAAAGCTTTTTCTTTTACTCTATTTGTAAATTGTTTTACAACAGTATAATTAACATCTGCTTCCAATAAAGCAAGACGAATTTCTCTCATCATATCAGAAATATTATCTTCGGTAATTTTTCCATACCCTTTTATTTTATGAATAGCATTTTGTAATCTATCCCCTAAACTTTCAAACATTATCATCACCTAAAAAATATTATAACAAAGAATATTTCTTTATAAAAGAAAAAAATAAAGTCACAAAAAGACTTTATTATTCATCCTCAACAATTTTTAATAAAGGTTCACCATTATCTGCCGTCAATGATAGAATATTAGAGCTAGCAGCATCGTGTATCTGTTTTTGTTGATTAATAGCTTGAAAATTATTATTAGAAGAGTTTTCTTTTACCAAATTAGGTGATTCCTCTGAATTAGCAATATTACTACTTTTTACACCAACTCCCACAGAAGGAGAATTTACCCCAACTTGATTCATAAAAATACTAGATTCTGGAAGCGAAGTCCTATTTTGAATTGAAGCCCCTACTGCAACAGTTGGAGCTACAGATGGCATACTTTCCTGAAGCGGAGAATTCATAGAAAGAGTAGGCAAAGATTTTTCTACAACTGTAGGATTAAAATGTGGGCTTGATGAAACATTTAAATTAAGATTATTTGTCGAAGATACAACATTTGAATCTAAGATAGGTTGCCTAGAATTTCTATTTTGAGTCCCACACCAAATACTAACAACATCACAGTTACCAGATAAAGGTGCAGGATCTGGCATTTTCATTTTTATAATAAGTGGTATCTTAAAACCTAAGCCAAATCCTAAACAAGTTCCAGATTGCAAAGATTTTTGCTTTTCGATAATTTCATCTGTAATATGAGGAATCATCTTACGCATATAATCTATATCCATTGGGTGATTAATTTTGAAAATCAAAAAGTTGGTACATTGAGAAATAACATTATCAGAAAGTTCAACTGGTCTTTGAGTAATAATACCTAAAATTACCCCGTATTTACGACCTTCTTTTGCAATTCTTTCAAAAATATTATACCCAAACAAAAAACGATCGTGATCACTTTGAATATATCGATGAGCTTCCTCTAATACAATATGGAAGGGTATACTTCCCCTATTTTTCAAGGATTTACAAAAATCAAATATTAAACGAGAATAAATTTTTGTTAACACCTTTGCAAATTCATCATCTATGTCATTCAAATTAATATTAACAATTTGATATTTTTTTCCATCAACAATTACCAATGAAGACAAGTATTTTTCTAAAGACATATAATCTTTTACATCAAAATACTTAGCATTTTCGCCAACAATCAAAGAATGTAATCGAACACGAATTGTAACAGAATCCCCATAAGTTTGCTCATTCCGTAGCCATCCCTCACTAATCAAAGTAAAATTAAGAGCTTTTTCCAAAGTATTTAAATCATAGAAAACACCCGTATGTGGCTCAAAATCATCATACTCTTCTTTGATAAAAGATTCGAGATATTCATTCATCAAAACACTTTCAGTAAAATTACCAGAATTATCAATTAAAAAACATTCTCTAAATTTACGAACATAACCAATTCCTTGAATCGGAGCCTCTAAATTAAACTCATCTGTAGAACAACTAGCCAAAATAGAAAATATCTCATTTCTTTTATTAGGTGCCGTTTCATTAGTATATAAGATTGTCATAATAGCCTTAGCAAGCAAATGGTTTTTATAAGCATTAGAATCAATATCATTCTGACTAAATACTAACGCCAACTTCAACATTCGATCAATAATTGGAAGCTGTGAATGAGAAGTACATTGTAATAATAAAGCTAAATCATCTCTATTCAACAAATAAATAGGAAGGCGTAATTTTTCACCAATATTATCTGTTTCATTGGTACTAATATAGCGATAATTATATTGAGGATTAATTTGATTTAAATTACTAAAAGCATTGTAATACTCACCAGAAGAATCAAAGATAATTATATTAGCCTTATATGGATTTAATTTCTTATCATGAAACATATTTTGAAACAAACGAGTTGTTCCACAAGATTTTCCAGAACCAGTATTACCAAAAATAGCAAAATGGTTACTAAAAAAATTATTAACATCTAAATAAACAGGAAAGTCATCATAAAAAGGACATACCCCCAACTCCATATATCCCATAGAGTCAGAACCAGTAATTAGAGGAATTTCACTTCTATCAATAACACGAATTTTGGCATCTAAAGAGGGCTTGCGAATGGTACCACCAACAAGACGATTATTAATAATTTCACCTAAAAAACGAGCCTTAACAATATTTCCTTCTAAGTTATCTACTTCGCCCAAAACAGTTTTAACTTCATCTTGAAATACCAAATGTAAATTCATCAAATTTGTTGTAATTTGAGAATCATCCCTTAACTTAATTTGGCATGAATCATCACTAATATAAATAATTTTATCAAACATAATTTATCCCCTCTTCACTACTCTTATCTACACTAAATTATACTAAGAACAATTTTATTTTTCAAGAAAAAAACGCTTTTAAAAAAGAGTCTCTAACTGTTCTTTTATAAAAGGGTTATCAGTTTTTAAAAGAATTCCTTCTAACTTTTGCTTTTTCTCAAAAAGTCCTAACTTATCCTCATATTCATCTAATTTAAGAATAACAGTATGCACCTGCTTAAAAACAGCATTTCGGCTAACACCATAATTATCTGCCATCTCAGAAAAACTTAAATTATGAAAATAATAATCCTCAAAATATTGCTTCTGCTTTTCAGTAAGTAAACATCCATATAAATCATAAAGATTATTATAATAAATAACATCTTCCATCCAATCACCTTTATAATAATTACATCATATCTTTAAACAACCCATAAATATACTTTTCAATATCAAAAACCTGTAAATCGTCTTTTGTCTCACCTAATCCAATATACTTAACAGGAATTCCAACTTCTTCTTTTATAGCAAGAACAATACCACCCTTAGCAGTTCCATCCAATTTTGTCAAAATAATCCCCGTAATATTAGTAATTTCTTTAAATGCTTTAGCTTGACTAATCCCATTCTGACCTGTTGTAGCATCAATAACAAGCAATGTTTCACTAGCACCACCAGCAATTAATCCATCAATTACTTTATTCATCTTCTCCAATTCTTTCATTAAATTTACTTTGTTCTGTAACCTTCCAGCAGTATCAACTAAGACAACATCAACATTATCTTCTTTAGCTTTAAGAACGCCATCATAAACAACGCTAGCAGGATCACTTTCTTCTTTACCATAAAAAGAAACACCTACTTTTTCACTCCATTCCTTTAATTGGTTAACTGCTCCTGCTCTAAAAGTATCAGCACCTACTAATAGAACCTTTTTTCCTTCATCTTTCAATTTATTAGCAAGCTTGCCAATGGTAGTCGTTTTTCCAACACCATTAACACCAATAAACAAAATAACCGTTGGTTCGTTAGAATTATAGTTTATTTTATTACTTAAGACCTCATCGTTAACATAAATAATAAATAGTTCATCAACAATAATCTCCTTTAATTCAGAAGGATCAGTAATACTTTCAGCTCTAACTCTATTCTTTAAACGATCAATAAAACCCATGACAGTATTAACACCAATATCAGCCATAATTAAAATCTCTTCTAATTCATCAAAATATTCATTCGTAATTTTACTATATTTACTTGTTAAATTAACAAGTTTAGAAACAAAACCTTGACGAGATTTTGTAAGACCTTTTTCATAAATTTTTACATTTTTCGTATCACCAACAACTTCTTCAACAGTACTATTTACCTGTTTTTCCACAAATCTATTATTTTTAGATTTTGCATCCGTTTCAATACTTCTTTTGTTTTTTGCATCTTCTTGTTCCTCAACAGTCGCAACATTTTCTTGAACATCTTCAATATCTTCTTCTTTTTTTGTATCCTTGAACATATTTTTTATTTTACTAAATAGCCCCATTCAATAACCTCCCACGTAAATAACTAAAATACTTATTATTAATTGTACCAAAAATGAAATAAAATGTCTTTAATTTCTAAAAAAAAAGAGCAAACTATTTAATTAAAAAAAGAAATGTCTAATTTTTAATAAAGTTAGTCATTTAGTTTTTCAATTAAATTTTTTTATTATAATTCTTTCAATAATGGACAAAACAAGAAAAATATAGTATACTCATGTAGTTAGTTCTTTACAAAAAAAAGAAAGGAGATTATATGAAAATAAAAGAAACCAACGAAACCAAGATTATTGCTCTAGGAGGCCTAGGTGAAGTTGGAAAAAATATGTATTGTGTAATGCATAAAGATGTAATTATTATTGTTGATGCCGGTGTAAGCTTCCCAGAAAGTGAACTTATGGGAGTAGATTATGTTTTACCTGATTTTACTTTTTTAAAAGAAAATGAAGATAAAATCAAAGCTTTATTAATTACTCATGGTCACGAAGACCATATTGGAGGAATTCCTTTTTTGCTACAAAGTGTTAATATACCCGCTATTTATGCACCAAATCATGCAAAGGAATTAATTTCAGTAAAACTACAAGATAGAAATATTCGCTACGACAATTTGTTTATATATACCGATAATACAAGATTAAAATATAAAGAAGTCGAGATAGAATTTTTCAGATTAACACATTCTATTCCAGACTCTCACGGAATAAGTATAAAAACACCAGATGGAAGAATTGTTCTAACCGGAGACTACAAATTTGATTTAACACCTATTGGCCCAATGGCCGATTTATACAAAATGGCAAAACTAGGTAAAGACGGTGTAGATGTACTAATGGGTGATTCAACTAATGCCCTAAATGAAGGGTTTTCAAATAGTGAATCTGTCGTTGACGAAACATTAAATGAAATGTTTGAAAAATGTAAAACAAACAGAATTATCATTGCAACTTTTGCATCAAATATTTATCGAGTAAAGCATATTTTTGAAACTTGCTTTAAACATAATAGAAAAATATGTATTTTGGGTAGAAGTATGGAAAACAACATTAATATATCTTTAAATGGAGGATATATTGAACATAAGGAACTTTTAGTTTCATCTGAAGAAGCAAATACATTAAAACCAAACGAAATAGCGATTCTATGTACAGGTAGCCAAGGAGAACCTCTAGCTGCCTTATCTAGAATTGCAAATGGTACCCATAAACAAATAAAACTAAGACCAGATGATGTCGTTATCTTTTCATCATCAGCTATTCCAGGAAACGCTTTAAGCATTTCAAAAACAATTAACAAATTATATTTAAAAGGAGTAAAAGTATATACAAATAATGTTTTACAAGATTTACATACATCAGGACATGCCAATGAGGAAGAAATAAAATTAATGATACAGCTAATAAAGCCAAAGTACTTAGTACCTGTTCATGGAGAATACAGAATGCTAAAAAAACAAGCTAATATTGGAATAAATTGTGGAATTCCTAAAGAAAACACATTTATAACAAAAAATGGAGATATTCTTGTTTTAAAAAATCACATTCTAACAAAAAGAAATAGTACTTTGGCTGCTGATATCTACGTAGATGGAAATAGAATTGGCGAAATTGGAAGTGCAGTTATTAAAGACAGAAAAATCATGTCAAATGATGGTATACTAGTAGTAATTATTAATGTAGACATGAAAAAAAGAGAACTTTTAATAAAACCAAATATTACTACTCGCGGTTTTATCTTAGTAAATGAAAATGAAGAACTAATTCACAAAATAGAAAACAAAGCAGAACAGACAATTATAACTGCATTAGAAAATCAAAAGTCAACTTTTGCAACTCTAAAGAGCGATATTACAGAAGCACTTTACCCTTTTATTTATAACTTAACAGGAAGAAAACCAATCATTCTTCCAATTATACTAGACATAAAGCGATAATTATATCGCTTTATTTTTTTATATTCTTGCATAATAATCATTAGAAATAAATTCAAATGTTTCTTGATAATCACTATGAAATAATAAAGATAAATAAAAATAAAAATGTCTCTCTTTTCTATTAGGAATCATTAAAAACAACTGATATTGTTCCCAAGAAAGAATATTTAACTTTTTACAAAAAATGGGAAAATTTAAATAAAATCTTTTCATTAAATGAATATTTTCTCTAGTATACAAAAGACTATCGCCAAAATGATAAGAGCAATAAATAGACAATTTTTCAATAACATTATCATAATAATTCTGTCGCTCATAGGCAAATTTTCCGATTTTCCAAAATGAATAAAGCTGATTATTTGAAATATTTATAAAATCACCTCCTATTTTATTATTCAAGAAAAAAAAACAGACACAAAAAAAAAGCTCAAATATTGAGCTCTTATCTTGCTTCTTCTATTGCTCTTGTTTCCCTAACTACAGTAATCTTAATAGTACCAGGATATTTCATATTAGTTTCTATTTTTTCTTTTACTTCACGAGCAATTCGATGTGCTTCTAAATCATCAACCTCTTCTGGTTTAACCACAACTCTTAATTCACGTCCAGCTTGAACAGCATACGTCTTATCAACACCTGCTATTCCATTTCCAATCTCCTCAAGCTGTGATAAACGATTAATATAATTTTCCAAAGAATCATTTCTAGCACCAGGGCGCGATGCAGATAAAGCATCAGCAATAGCAACAATAGCAGATATAACACTACTAGCTTGAGTGTCTCCATGATGAGATGCAATAGCATTAATAACAACTTCATTTTCTTTATATTTTTTTGCAATATCAACGCCAATGTCTACATGACTACCTTCAATCTCATGATCAATAGCTTTACCAATATCATGCAAAAGCCCCGCTCTTTTAGCAAGAGTTACATTCTCACCTAACTCTCCAGCTAAAATACCAGAAAGAAAAGCGACTTCTTTTGAATGTTGCAAAGCATTTTGCCCGTAACTAGTTCTAAAATATAACTTACCAATAATCTCAATTAACTCTGGATCAAATTTCGTAAGACCTAATTCAAATGTCGTATCTTGACCGTATTGAATAATTTTTTGTTTCATATCCTTACAGGTTTTATCATATATTTCTTCAATACGAGTAGGATGAATTCTACCATCACTAATTAAACTTTCCAAAGTAATTCTTGCAATCTCTCTCCTTAAAGGATCAAAACTGGATAATACAACCGCTTCAGGAGTATCATCAATAATTAAGTCAACTCCAGTAATAGCTTCAATGGTACGAATATTACGTCCTTCACGACCAATAATTCTTCCTTTCATTTCATCATTAGGTAAGTCAACCACCGTAACAGTTTGATCACTTGCAATATCAGCAGCATATTTCTGCATAGAAGCAACTATCAACTCTCTAGCTTGCTTATCAGCTTCTAGCTTAGCCTCATTCTCTGCTTCACGAATATATTCAGAGATTTCTTTTGCCATATTTTCCTTTACCTGATTCATCATAAGCTCACGCGCTTTACTTTTACTAAAACCAGATATTTTTTCAAGCAAATCAAGTTGTTCTTTTCTTATTTCCTCCACTTTACTTTTTTCAGTCTGAATTTCCTCTTGCTTCTCAGATAGTTTATTTTCACGTTCGTCTAAGTTTGTCTCACGCTTCTGATACATTTCATCACGCTTGTCAAGATTAGCCTCTCGCTGTAATAATCTTTTCTCACTATCTTTTAATTCTTCCTTCTTCTCACGAATTTCTTTATCTAAATCCATTTTCAACTTATGAGCTTCTTCCTTTTGCTCAATTGCTGCATCTCTTTTCAGTTTTTCAATTTCCTTTTTTGCAGAACCTATCATATTTTCTGCTTTTTTTGAAACCAAATTTCCTCGAATAGAATTAATAATAAAAGCTAAGCCAAATCCAATTACTAAGCCTATTATGATAAGTAAAACGGAGAATATTATATTATTCATACATTTCCTCCAACTAGACTAGATTAACATCCAATCTAAATTATATTTTAGAAGGAATTGGAAACCTTGTCAAGAAAAATAAAGAACCAAAAAATCTATATATTAAAAGAAAAATAATAATAAAAAAAGCATTTGACTAAGTAATCCTTTAAAAAATTTTAATTTATAAAAAAACATCTTTCCTCACAAACTTAAATATCTATTATTAAAAAATTATATATTTTTCAGAGAATTTTTTAGAAAAACAACTTTTAAATAAGAAAATACAAATAAGCTAAACAATTTTGAAAGAATATATATTTTTTTCTAAACAAAAAGACTTTAATTTTACCAATTAAAGTCTTTTACAACAACAAATTATCAGTCTTTTTGGCTTTTCTCATCTTTAGACAACTGTTTTTTATCAAAGCTAATATCATAAAACTTACGAACCTTTTCTTCCAATTCATGACATAATTCTGGATTATCTTTCAACAACAATTTAACATTTTCTTTTCCCTGGCCTAGCTTTTCCCCCTGATAAGAATACCAAGCACCTGTTTTTTCAACAATATTTGCTTCACTTGCTAAATCGATTACTTCTCCCTCACGAGAAACGCCTTCTCCATACATAATATCGACAACGCAAGTTTTAAATGGTGGAGCCACTTTATTCTTCACAATTTTAACACTGGTCTTATTTCCAACAACACCATCTCCCATTTTTAATTGCTCACTACGTCGAATTTCTATACGAACACTGGCATAGAATTTTAAAGCCCTTCCACCTGTTGTCGTCTCAGGGTTTCCAAACATTACACCAACTTTTTCCCTCAACTGATTAATAAAAATGACAGTGGTATTAGTTTTACTAATAGTTCCATTTAATTTTCGTAAAGCTTGGGACATAAGCCTTGCTTGTAAGCCAACATGTGAATCACCCATTTCACCATCAATCTCTGCTTGTGGAACAAGAGCTGCCACAGAATCTATAACTATAATACTAATAGCCTCACTTCTTACTAAGGCATCACAAATTTCTAAAGCTTGCTCTCCCGTATCAGGTTGTGAAAGTAAAAGTTCATCAATATTAACTCCCAAACGCTCTGCATAAACGGGATCAAGGGCATGTTCAGCATCAATAAATGCTGCTCTTCCTCCCAATTTTTGGTGCTCAGCAATTGCCTGAAGTGCAAATGTAGTTTTACCACTAGATTCAGGACCATATATTTCTATAATTCTCCCCTTTGGAAAGCCCCCAACTCCCAAAGCAATATCAAGAGATAATACACCACTAGAAACAACATCAACTTTCAAATGTTTATTATCTCCTAATTTCATAATTGAACCTTTTCCAAATTGTTTTTCAATATCATTTAATACTTGTTCTAAGGCTTTATCCTTATCCTTAGAAGCACCCTTACTTACTGCCATTTATTACCCTCCTCGTAAATAACTTACAAATTAATTGTATAATAAAAACAAAATAATTGTCAATATCTTTTTCGAACAATTGTTTTATCGAAATCATCCTCAAAAAAAGCACAAAAAGAAAAATTCTCTTAATAAAAAGAAAATTTCTAAACTATAATATAACAGAAAGAATTATTTTTAACTATTTGAAAACAAAAGTTCCTTATTTAAATTATAATATTCAAAAGCACTTGTAATCGATAAAATGCATGCTACAAACAATAAAAATAAATCCACACGGATATTAATGAATTCAAATGGAATGTTATAAAAGAAAACGAAAACTATCCCAACCATCATACACGCTGTTTTCACCTTACCTGATTTTATAGCAGCAACAACTTTTCCTTTACTAGCAGCTTGCATCTTAATCGCATCTACAACAACATCTCTCGTAACATAAATAACAGGAATAATAACAGGAATAAAACCGTTAGCTGATAATAAAATTAAAATAGGATTAACTAAAACTTTATCTGCAATAGCATCTAAAATTTTTCCAGTATCAGTAACTAAATTATATTTGCGAGCAAGATAACCATCTAAAAAGTCTGTAAGACTTGCAATAATAAAAATAATGCCTGCAATAATATAATTTATTTCTACAATAACACCATTAATATCATATTTTGGAAAATGAAATCCAAAAGATGAAAATGGAACACATAATAATAAAATAATTATCAAAGTTAAAAATAATCTTGCTACAGTAATTTTAGTTGGTAAATTCACAAAACACTCTCCTTTTCTACCAAACCTTTTAATTCATCTGTACGTTTAGGGACTTGATTTATACTACTAATAACAATATACAAAATCACAATTAGCAAAATCAACCCCAAACCAGCATAAACAAAGGGCCACACATTAAATTTTTCCTTATACTCCATTGTATAAGGAGATTTTATTTTTTTTTCTTCTGACTCCTTTTTCTTTTGAGCCGCCAAAATATCATCTAGAGAAATTTTAGATGTATATTGAAACAAAAAATTATTAAATTCATCTACTACTTTATCAGAATCCAAGCCTAAATACTTAGCATACAATTTAATAGATTTTTTCAATTCATAAACATCTTTAAAAGCCCTAACATTACCACTCTCAATATTTTCAAGATGAGATGTAGAAAAGTCAAGATCTTCACAAGCTTCCGTAACGCTAACCCCATTACCAATCCTAGTTTGCCTTAAATACTCCCCTAATTCTTTCATACAACACCTCATTATCATTAACAAAAAATATAAATAAGCCATGTTCTGTACCCTTACAGGTGGCAAACATTTATCTACCAATTACTTGGTCCTTAAATCCGTTTTTTTCCTTCATTAAGACTCCCCTACCAATTTTGGGTTTCTCACTCGCAGGGTTTACCGCGTTTCACTCTTTTCTTTCGAAAAGCATCGTCACTGTGGCACTTTATGGATTATTTCTTATCAAAGACTTAGAAATAATATCCGCCGTTAGTATAAACTACTCTAGGTTATTTTTTCCCTAGATGCGAACACTACAGTCATTACAGACTGTGTGAGCATGGACTTTCCTCAAGAGATAAATTACCTCCAGCGTTTGCCTATATATTAATTGCCATCAACTAAATCATTATTGCCAGCTCCTACATCACCATTTTTTGAGCCATAAACCATTTTTTCAAGCTGTGAAAGTCTTCTCATAATATCAATATTAATGTTTTCACCTTTCAATCTAGTATTAGAAGCTACCTCCATATTTAGTCTAGAATTACGCAATTCTTGCTTCAAATTCATAATTTCCGTAAGTAAATCTGACTTTTCTTTCTCTAAATTATTAATAATTTCAAGAAATTGCTCATAATCACCAATAATATCATCAAGAAATTGATCCACTTCTTTTAAACGATACCCTCTCGTATCAATTTTAAAATTTTTTTCAAGAATATCTTGAGGCATAAATTTAATTTTATTTTGATACATATATTATCACCAATCCCTTATATTCAATATTATGTCATTACTTAGAATTTTTGTCAATTGTTAAACCTTTCTTTAAAGCTACAGCAGTCAAACTCCTTTGAATAGTCTTAGTGCGATAAATCATTTTATTTATTATCTGATTAACTTCCAAAAAATTCATTTTATCACCTCAAAAAAAGAATAATATATAATTTAAAAAAAATCATAAAAACGACAAAAGAAGAAATAAAAATACACACAAATTTTATATAGAAAAAAATAACTATCTATAGTATAATGAATAATAGGTGATAAAATGAATTATCCCAGTGGTATAAAAAAGCAATTAAATTCAAACAAATCGACGACAACCATCAATTATAAAAATAGAGGAATGACATTAGAGGCAGAATTAAACATTTCAAATGAATACTATAGAAAAATAGATAAAGCATTTATTTATAAAAAACCAACACCTATAAAAATAACAAAAGTAGATTATCCAACAAGAAACAAAACAATAATAAAAGAAGCCTTTTTTACAATTCCATCAACAACAGATTATAATGGACTATATAATGAAAAATATATTGACTTTGAAGCTAAAGAAACCGCAAGTAAAACATCATTTTCTTTAGCAAATATTCATAAACATCAAATAAAACACATAGAAAATATTTCTAATCATGGTGGCATAGCTTTTTTAATTGTAAGATTTACCACATTAAATGAAACTTACTTATTACCTGCTAAAACTTTCTTAGATTTTCTAAGAGAAACAAAAAGAAAATCAATACCAATCACGTTCTTTAGAGAAAAAGCCTATAGAATAAAAGATGGATATAGACCAAGAATTGATTATCTAAAAATAATTGATGAAAATATTGGAGGTATATAAATGCAAAAAAAAGAATTAAAAAGAAGAAAAACAAATACAAAGAAAAGTCAAAAATTTTCAAAAGAAATAAAGAAAAGAGTCTCAAAAACAAAAATATCAAACATAAGAATCCTGTTTTTAATTATTTGCTTAATATTTCTAATAATTTGCTATGAAACATTTGGAAAAGCCATTACTGCTCTAGTTGCCATTCTATTGGGAATAATTGCCGGTATTTGGTTTATTTTAACGAAAAAAGGGAAAAACAGAAGAAAAATCATAAGTATTTTATTAATTATAATACTAACACTTGGTATTATAAGCTTAGGAGCCTTTGGTGCTTTTGTTGTATATATAAAAAGTAAATCAGATCCGAAATATGATAAAGCAAAATTAAATACATTAGAAATATCCAGAATTTATGATAAAGATGGTAACGAAATAGCAAAATTAGGTTCAGAAAAAAGAGAAAAAGTTACTTATGATGAACTTCCAGAAGTTTTAGTAGATGCAATAATTGCAACAGAAGATTCTAGATTTTTCCAACATAACGGATTAGATGCACCAAGATTTGTAAAAGCAACTATCGGTCAATTAACAAATGGGTCTGGAGCTGGTGGAGCATCTACCCTATCCATGCAAGTTGTAAAAAATAGTTTTACCGATAAATATGGACAACTAACCTCTGGAATTCCAGGTATTATTCGTAAGTTTGAAGACATTTACTTATCTGTTTTTAAATTAGAAAAAGATTATTCAAAAGAACAGATTATTGAATTTTACGTTAACAATCACTTTTTAGGCGGAAATATTTATGGAGTAGAAGAAGCTGCAAATACCTATTTTGGTAAACATGTAAGTAATTTAAATTTGAGTGAAGCTGCTATTTTAGCAGGAATGTTCCAATCACCTAATTACTATCGCCCTACAGTAAATCCTCAAAACGCCGAAAAAAGAAGAAGAACAGTACTATACTTAATGCACAGAGCAGGATATATTACCGAAGATGAACAAAAAATGGCAAACGCCATTCCTGTAGAATCACTAACAGCTGAAAATTCAATAGCAAAAGAAAATCCAAATCAAGGATTCATTGATACTGTTGCTAATGAATTAGAAGAACGCTATGGAGTCGACCCTTATACAACTCCGTTACTAGTTTATACAACATTAGACCAAGGAAGGCAACGCGCTGTTGATTCTGTTCTATCAGGAGAAAGATATAGTTGGATAGATGATAGGGTTCAAACAGGAGTTGCTGTTATTGAATCAGAATCTGGAAAAATACTAGCAATTGGAAACGGAAGAAGTGTAAACTCTAGAAATAATAGTACAGCTAGACAATATAACTATGCTACACAAATAAAAAGACAACCTGGTAGTACAGCAAAACCTTTATTTGACTATGGCCCAGGAATAGAATATAATGGCTGGTCAACCTATCAACAATTCACAGATGCACCATACACTTACTCAAATGGAAGATCAATAAAAAACTGGGATGGAGGATATTTTGGACAAATAACTTTAAGAAGAGCGTTATCAACATCTCGTAATATTCCAGCATTAAAAGCATTCCAATCTGTCAAGAATGAACAAATCAAAGAATTTGTTACCAATTTAGGAATTACCCCAGAAATATGCAATAGTGGATATAAATACGATAAAAATACTGATAGATGCATCAACAAAGAAAATCAGAATGACATCAAAGAAACAATAGCCCTACACGAAGCACATTCCATTGGTGCATTTACTGGTGTTTCACCATTACAAATGGCAGGAGCTTACTCAGCATTTTCAAATGGTGGCTACTATACTGAACCATATTCTGTTACAAAATTTGTTTATAGACAAACAGGAAAAACCATTGAACATAATGCTGAAAGAAAACAAGTTATGTCTGATGCAACTGCATTTATGATTTCAAGTGTATTACAAGACGTTTCTCTAACAGGTGGAACCCCAGCAAACGTAGCCTGCAAAACAGGAACAACAAACTTCGATGAAAATACAATGAACAAATACAACATGCCAAATGATGCAATACGTGACTCCTGGGTAATAGGCTATTCAACAAAAACAACAGTTGGTATGTGGTATGGTTATGACGATTTTACCAAAGAATCAATTGCCCAAGGATATGTTTTACATAATCTCCCTGCAACTATTCAAAAAGATAAACTATTTAATGCCCTAGTTGCTGCAGGAGCAATTGAATCAAATAGAGAAGCCTTCCACCAACCAGAAAGCGTAGTAAAAATTGCTATATCCCCAGGCACAAACCCTGCAAAATTAGCCGCACCTGGAGGTCCAGCAGTACATGAATTTTTCAAAAAAGGAACTGAACCAACAGACTATGATTTATCAAATTACAAAATACCTGCTCCTGGTAATTTTACTATATCAGATTCTAATGGAAGAATTAACTTATCTTGGTCAGCTGTATCTCCAGGAGAATTAGGTAATGATGCTTATGGTAAATTTGGATACAATATATACAAAGATGGTGTTTTGGTAGCTTGGACAGACAAAACAACATATTCCTTCACTCCAGATGGAAATGTCTATGGAACATATAAAATCATAGGAACTTATAAATCATACAATGATATCCAAAGTGAAGCAGCTGTAAAAACATATGAAAAGCCAGCTGAACAAAAAGAAGATAAAAAGGAACAACAGCAACAACAACCATCTACACCTAATAATAATAATAATAATAATAATAACAATAACAATAACAATAACAACAATAACAATAACAACAACAATAACAACAATAACAACAACAACAATAATAATACACAGTAAAAGAAGAACATTATAAATTCTTCTTTTTTTCTTTACAAATATCAACTAACTTACAACTTGCACATAAAGGCTTTACTGCTTTACAATAATACCTACCGAACAACACAAGCTGCAAATGCCTTCTTCCCCAATCTTTTGGAAAAAACTTTTTCATCAATTTCTGCTCAATTTGCACTACATCATCATCAAAAGATGCAAGACCTAATCTCTTCGAAACTCTACCAACATGCGTATCAACCGCAATTGCTGGTTCCTGATAATACTCACTCAAAAAAACATTTGCTGTCTTTCTTCCAACACCAGGTAAAGAAATAAGTTCATCCCTATCTCTAGGAACTTTACCATTATAATTTTCATCTAAAATTTTAGCAATATCTCTCAAATACAAGGCCTTTCTTCGAAAAGAACCTACAGAATGAATAATTGCTTCTAAATCTACTAAATTAGCCTGCTTCAATCTTTTCAAAGTTGGATATTTTTTTATAATTTTAGGCATAACTTTATTGACTCTTTTATCAGTAGACTGAGCGCTTAAAACAATTGCCATTAATAATTCATAATCTGTATGATAAATCAACTCACATTTAGGCTCTGGAAAAAGATATTCTAAATAATCATCAATTTTACTCATCATCATCAAACCAATCCCAATCAACAATATCCATATCTATGTTATTATCTTTATCAGCCTTTTCGATTCTCTTTTTACGCATATCTTCCACATCTTTTACTTCCTTTATTCCAGCTTTTCCCCATTCATATAAAATTTTATCAATATATCTCAAAGTTGTAACCCCATTAAGTGTTGCCTCTTTTAATGCCTCTTTTATCAAATCTTCACTCATATTATTATCTAACCAAGCTCGAATTATTTCATAATCTATTGGACCTAAAGTACGCCCAAATTCCTTTTCAATTATTTCAAAAATATTTGAATCTTCCAAATTATTATCTTTATTTACCTGATTCATAGTAAATATAACTAGCTTATCAAAAAAATTTTCTAAAAGAACTACTTCCTCCATTAATCCTTTTTCATCTTTCATAACTTTTACTTGAATAAAATCTTTCTCTGTAAGAGAATCTATATAATTCATAACGCTAGCTAATTCCAAATTTAAATCTTTAGAATATTTATTCGGATCAAAAGAAGCACAATCCCCTAAGTTATATAGATACATCAAAAAAATAAACTCATCCAATTTCAAATTTAATTCTTTATAGTTTTGCAATAAAAATATTGGTAACACAATATTACCATTTTTAAAAATATCAATTAGCTTGGAATTTCTCATACAATCATCTCCATTAACTTATATAATATCATATTTAAAAAAAAAGAATCACTTTAATTTATATAGATTCTTTTTTAAAAAAAGTCATCAAAATCATTCTTTTCCCCATCATCACTATCCCCTTCTTCAACTTCAAAAGAAGGACTACTCTGTAGATCATTAATCTTATCATCACTCGTTGACAAATTAGGAATATCAAAATCAGAACTGTTTTGATCTATGTCTTGTCCCTGAAATAATGAATTAACAGAAGAATCAACCATCCATTGATTTTCATTAGAAAGAGTATTTGAAGAAGAAATATTTGAATCATCCTCCAGTGACATAGAATTATCAATATTGCCATAGCTTAAATCTAGCGTAGGTTGATCATTAGACAGCAAAGATGTATCTCTTTCATCCAAAACTTCTTCGTCTTGTTTTTTTCCAAAATGAAAAATACTCTGTTTCTCAAAAGCCTCTGTCCTAGAATTATGACCCAATAAATTCATAGAAGACTCTAAATAAAATAAATTGTACTTCCTTGTTACTAATTTTACGATTGTAAGACAAATTAGTAATAACAAAATAAAATTAACAATATACATTAAAAATGATACTTTTATAATAAGTAATAATAGAGAAAGAACATATAAACCAAAATAAACAATTGCCACAATCTGACCAAAAACAATTTTTGCTGCTATGTATGCATCAGAAATAGGTAAATAAGCAAGAATATTCTTATAACCATACATTCTCATATGTAATTCATTTAAAAGAACCCCAATTGCAACAAATACAATAAAAATAGAGAAAATAATAATCATCTTAGAAATTAAAACATTAGAAGACACAGCATAAATAAATTTTTGAAAAAAGTTTTTTCCTTTTTTACCATTAGAAGAACCATTATTAATAATTTGTTCAATTGTTAGTCCTTGATAATTTTTATAGCCACCAATTTGACAATACTTGTTTTCATCCAACACTGCAATATAAGAAACATCTTTAGCGCTCTTTCCACTAACAAAATATCTAGGCGTAACCAAAATAGAAAACACATGACTACCATTACCATCCAATTTAAAGCCCGCATAATCACTACTAACATCTTTGGCAGTACAATAGGTTAAAAAACCAATATTCTTCTTATTAGAATCAAACAAAAGCATATTAACACTAACAGAAGACTTACTAATTGTATTATTATGTATTGCACCAAAAGAAATAACGCAGTTACCATTAGCATCAGCAGAAGAACTGTAAACAAAATCTTGATATTGAAACTTTTCAGTATTAACAGTTGCCACAGTATCAACGGGAATTAAAACCTTTGTAGTATATTCTTCAGCAAAAACAAAAAACGGTAAAAAAAGACTAATACTACAGATAAAAAATATAATAAACAATTTTTTCATAGAAACCTCCTATCCATAGTTCCTTAAAATATAATCAGAAATACTCTTTTCAGTATTGTCCAACCTATGACATAAAATCTCTCGCTCTATATCCAAATAAATGTCTTTCAAATATTTACCTTCCCCTTTATGTAAAATGTTCATAATTATGGAAGAATTAATATGAATATCAGCTCTAGATTTAATAATTAAAGCATTATATGCTTCAGTAATATCTTTTATGTCAATTTTCTTTATCTCTGCTGCAACACTATTAACATATAATCCATACTTATATAATACCATAGGATCGAAATTATTAAGATGCATAACATCATGAACATTTTGAATTAAATTCAATTCGTTTCTATTAAATGGATATTTTTTTGAAAAATTTAAAATACTCCAAATGCCAATCAAACTAATTGTATCCGACTCCATTACCCGTGACAAATTTGAAATTTCCAACTCATCTTCTAACCCCAACTCTAATATTAATTTTATACCATATTTATAATTAAGACTAGTAAAAATTTTTTCTAATTCACACTTTTTACGATAATATGACAAATTTTTCAATAAGTATTTTGTTTTCTTAATAGCAACTTTAATATTTTCATCTAAAGAAAAATCTAAAATAGTTGCAAATCGAATAGCTCTCAAAATTCGTAAACTATCCTCTGAAAATTTCTGATATGACTCCCCAACCGTTCGAATAACCTTTCGATTTAAATCTTCCTTTGCACCTAAATAATCAAGAATTTCTCCATTTTCATCCATACACAATGTATTGATAACAAAATCTCTGCGAATTAAATCCTGATATAAGTCATCAATATACTCAATTCGTCCTGGTCTCCTATTATCAATATAAGAAAGCTCTTTTCGAAATGTAGTTATCTCAAAATGAACGCCTTTCATAACAACTACAACTGAGCCATATTCTTCATTAGATAAACAACAATCTTCAAAGATTTCCTTTATCTGTTTAGGGGTAGCATTAGTAGCAACATCAATATCATCAGATTCAATTCCTAATAAATAGTCTCGCACAAAACCACCTACAATATATGCCTTATAATTATGACTATTTATTTTTTTTAGAAAACTCAATGCAACTTCTAGCATTTTAACAACCACCTATTATTATTGTACCAAAAATCAAAAGAAAAGTCATTGCAAAAAAAAGAAAGAAACCATTTTTGGTTTCCTCAATACAACGAATCAATTATTCGTTTACAGCTTCTTTTAAAGCAGTTCCTGCCTTAAAACTAACAGCATTTCTAGCAGCGATTTTAACTGTTTCTCCAGTTCTAGGATTACGTCCTTCACGAGCAGCTCTTTTAGAAACACTAAATGTTCCAAAACCAGCAACTGGCACCTTAATTCCCTTTGCCAATGCATCAGCAATAGTTGAGAAAACAGCCTCGATTGCCTTTGTAGAATCAGCTTTTGTTAAACCAGTCTCTGCAGCAACTGCATCTACTAATTCAGATTTTTTCATATTTTTACCTCCCTATGTAAATTAAGCATTTGCATCATGCTTACAAATTAAAATTACCATGTTTTAAAAGAAATTGCAACAATTAAACATGAAATTTACTAAGTTTTTTATTTATTTCACTTAAAATTGCAATAATATGTCCAACAGAAAACAATGCAATAGAAATCAACAGACTAACAAACCAAATAACAATCATTAAAGAAAAATTAAATTCCTTTACCAAACAATTATCAGAATAGAAATAAGAAGAAGTCTCACATGTAGAAAATAAATTTCCAAACACAATACCTAAAAAAAAGAAAATAACAAACAAGCAAATAGCAAACAATTGGTAAAAATTCATCTTATATTCTTTCACTTGGTTAGTAACAGAATGTATCTTAGGAAAATCCTGTTTTTCTTTAGAGATTTGTTCAAATAAGTCCATAATTACTTATCTCCTTTCTTATTTTTTTTACTATGAATATTTTTTTTAGACGGATTCAATTCTTCTTTTTTCTCTAAATCTAAAGAGATATTCTCTGATTTTCCTATATTCTCATCCAAAGAATCACCATCATTTTTATCAACAACCTCATCAACAATTTTTTGAATACTCTTTATACCATCAATGATTTTATCATCAATATCCGTATTATTTAAAATATCCTGTATTTTTTCTCGAACATCATTAAAATTACCACTATTATTGCTATCTAAACTTTTTTTATCTAAATAACTACGATATAAAAATATATACCTTCCAAATAATATTAAGAAAATAGCATTCAAAGTAGAAACAACTACTCCACTAATATCAACCGTACTAATTAAATTTACTGCTAAAGAAAACAAACTTAAAACAATTATCGCATAAAAGAAAGTTTCATTTGTTAACTCATTAAAAGGAGATCCCTGAAAATGAAATTCTTTCCAAATCCTTGTATCCCTAAAAAGCGTATGACTTAGATAAATTAATAAAAGAATATTTATTGAAAAATTTAAAACAGTATTCAACGAAAAAAACTGCACCATTGTTAGCAAAGAAGTTATTGTTACAATAAGATAAATAAAAACTAAAAATAAATTTAAATAATTAAAATATCTCTTTCCAAAAGAAAATTTTAAAAAAACAAAATAAATTAATACTAATAAATAAATACTGTTACGATTAATAACACTACTAAACAATACTAAAGAAAATTCATTGTTTGCAAAAGACTGGGTGCAAACAATAATACTAGCTATAACGACAATAATAGCAGTAGTAATAGCATTACCACTATTATACCACTCCAAATTCTTTCTCTTACTCAAAACTATCACCTTCCACATTAATTATAACACTATTTAATCATTCTTGTATAAGAAATGAGTTTTTCTTTTAAAGTTTACAAGTATATGCTATAATAAAGGCGGAATAGGAGGGAAACTATGAAACTACCTAATGTTGCTTTAGTTGGAAGACCAAACGTTGGTAAAAGTACCTTATTTAATAAAATAATAGGAAAACAAGTTTCTATTATTGAAGATTTTCCTGGCGTAACTCGAGATAGAATCTATCAAGAGGCATCTTATAACAACAAAAAATTCTATTTAATTGACACAGGTGGAATTGATGCTACAAAAATAGACTTCAATACTGAAATAAGAATGCAAGCAGAAATTGCAATTCAAGAAGCAGACATAATAGTATTTCTTGTAGATGGAAAAGAAGGTATAACAGCAAACGATTTATTAATAAGCAAAATCTTAAGAAAGTCAAAGAAAAGAATCATTGTCGCAATAAATAAAATGGATGTAAAAGAAGCCAAAAATAATATCTATGATTTTTATGAGTTAGGTTTCTCTACATATATTCCCATTAGTAGTATCCATAATATAGGCTTCATTGAATTAATGGATACAATCACTATGAATTTCAGCAAACAGGAACAAAAAGAAGATATAAAAACAAAATTTTCAATTATCGGAAGACCGAATGTTGGTAAAAGCTCCTTAATGAACGCTCTTTTAAACGAAGAAAGAGTAGTTGTTTCAAACATTGCTGGCACTACTAGAGATTCTATTGACTCTGTTTTAAAATATAATAATGAAGAATATATA
>CACZQK010000042.1 GCA_902783315.1 uncultured Erysipelotrichaceae bacterium
GGAATCTAATAATGAAGTTATAAGATTTGATATTTGTAAAATGAACATTAATAATTGTACTGGTTGTGTTTCTTGTGGATATGAAGGTCCATGTATATTTAAAGATGATAATGAAATCATAAAAAATGAAATATTATCAAGTGATATGATAGTATTTGCAACGCCTCTATATTATTATGGTTTTACGGCTCAAATAAAAAAGGTAATAGATAGGTTTTGTTCATATAATTCTAGCTTGCATGCTAAAAAATTAAAATCTTGTTTGTTGGCAGTCGCATGGAATAGTGATGATTGGACTTTTGAAGTATTAGAGACACATTATAAAACATTAGTAAGATATAATCGTTTTGAAGATAAAGGCATGATATTAGGATATGGATGCGGTACAACATCTATGACTAATAATAGTAAATACATAAAAGAAGCCTACGAATTAGGTAAAAGTTTATAATTGAAACATCGTAAGATTAAGATATTCCTGTATATAAAGCAGATGTAAAAATCTGCTTTTGTTGTGGTATAATATTTATTGAAAGTTAGGAGGAATATGATGAAAGAAGAATTAAATCTAGTTCAAGAATGGGATAAAGTATTCCCTCAAAGTGATAAAGTAAATCACAAAAAAGTAACATTTAAAAATCATTTTTGCATTGCATTAGCAGCTGATATGTATGAGCCAAAAGATTAAGGTAAACTACCAGCTTTAGCTGTAAGTGGTCCGTATGGAGCAGTAAAAGAGCAGTCAAGTGGATTATATGCTCAAGAAATGGCAGAAAGAGGATTCTTAACAATTGCTTTTGGTCCATCGTTTACAGGCGAATCTGGTGGAGCCCTAGATATATGACTTCATACGATTTTAATGTTGAAGATTTTCAGTCTGCAGTAGATTATTTAATCAGTTTAGATAATGTTGATTCAGAAAAAGTTGGAATTATTGGTATATGTGGTTGGGGTGGAATGGCACTTCAAACAGCTTGTATTGACACAAGAATAAAAGCTACTATAGTTTCTACGATGTATGACATGTCTAGAGTTGCAGGTAATGGATATAATGATTCACAAGATAATGAAGAAACACGATATAATCAAAGAGTTGCATTAAATAATCAAAGAAATGTAGATTATAAAAATAATGAATATGCTTTAGCAGGAGGAGTTATTAATCCTCTTCCAGAAGATGCTCCACAATTTTTGAAAGATTACCATGCATATTATAAAACTTCAAGAGGATATCACAAGAGAAGTTTAAATTCTAATGGTGGATGGGCAATTCATTAACTACAAATTCATATAGCCCTAAACATATTGAGAAAGGCGATGTAATGCTTTTTGGAGATAATTGTTTGGTTATATTTTATAAATCATTTGATCCATCATATAGTTATACAAAAATTGGTCATATAGATAATTTAGGAAATGGAAGTATAACTGCAAAGTTTGAAAAATAAAAGAGTTCGTAATATTAAGATATTATGATGCTTATTTTTTATAACCCCCCTAGGCTAGCTGCTACACAAGCCGCAATCAAAGAACACAATAAATAGTAGGCGTAGACATACGAAATAGCGTAAAATTAAAGAGCTGAAAAGCTCTTTTTTTGATGAATGATTTTATGGTGCCATTTATGGTGCCAAATATGTTACAATAATAATAAAGAAGGAATTAATATGAATAAAATAAGATTGAATGACAAAATAATTAAAGGTGTAGATGTACAAAATCCTCTTGATGTTACAACAATCATAATAGAAGAAGATGTAGAAGAAATTGCTGATAATGCATTTGAAAATTTATATAATCTACATAGTGTTTTTATTTCAGATAAAAGTAAATTAAGAAGAATAGGTAAATGTACATGTAAAAATTGTTTTAATTTAGTAAATCTAAATTTAGATGCTTGTAATAGATTAGAAATAATAGAAGATGAGGCTTTTTCTAATTGCTCTAGTTTATCTATCGTTAGATTATCAAATTCATGCAAAAGAATAGGAAAAAAAGCATTTTCAGAATCAGGTTTAGTAAATTGTAGATTATCTTCTTTATTAGAAGAGATAGATGAAGAAGCATTTTCTAATTGTAAAACACTAAGTTTTATAATAATACCAAGCCAAACTAAAGTATCAGATGATGCATTTTCAAAAACTGACACAGAAATAATTAAAATAGAAAACGATAAAATTATTGAAATGAATAGTATATTATCAAACAACGAACCAAATTCAATAAAGAATAAAGAAAATGTAATAACAGTTAATCAGGAAGGGAAAATTTTATCTGTACCTATAAGAGATACCACTTTCTATATAGCAAGTCATGAATTTGGAATTGAATATATAGCAGCAAAATACTTAAATTCATTTATAGATGATAAGCCAATGAATTGGGCATTATCAAAATCACTAGCAACTGTCTCCATGGTAGATTCATACAAAAATATATTTGATATTATAGGATTTCCAAACAACCTATCAACGAATCAAATAAAAGCAATAAAAGAGATTTTAGGAATACATAAAGAAAATCAATTTTTGGGGGTTTTAAAATTAATAGATGGTCACATAAAAAGATCATGTGATGAAAATGAATTAACAGTAGGAGAATTCTTAGATGATTTTGATAATTTAGTTTCTAGTAATTGTTGTATTGACTATCTTGCTAATATAAAATCTAATAGTAAAGTGCCAAAAAATAGATGACTATTATAGATTAATATAATTTGTTATACTAGAGTTAAGGTGGAGCAATAATTGGAGCAAACAGTGTTGTAGGACGTAATGCTGTTAAGAAATCTAAATAATAGGTATTAAGGCTAGAGAAATCTAGTCTTTTTTTGATATAATTAAGATGGTGATAAATAATGATAGATAGTATTAATATTATAATTTCAAGAGGTACAGTTAATATTTATAA
>CACZQK010000043.1 GCA_902783315.1 uncultured Erysipelotrichaceae bacterium
ATACAAAGTGAATTTACTGAAGAAGAATTTTTGGAAGGTTATTCAGCACCGAAAAACCCAGAATTAATGAGAGTATTTAGGGATTTAGAATTAGTTGAACATCTAGGGACTGGTATTAGAAAAATACTAAAAAAATATGATAAAAGTATCTATCATTTTTTTCCACATTTTATAAGAGTTAGTATTAGATATAACCAAAATGAGTTTAAATACGAAAATATTAAATCAACCATTGCTTTTGAAGGTTTAACAAAAATACAAGAAAGTATTGTTAAATTATTATTAGATAAACCTACTTTAACACAACCTGAGTTAGCAAGAATACTTGGAGTTGGTGAAAGAAAAATAAGATATAATATGAAAGAATTAATTGATAATAATTTTATAGAAAGAATTGGCTCTAATAAAACAGGAAAATGGATGGTAAAATCTGAAAAATAACAAAAGAATGGAGATATATTATGGATGACAAAAATAAATTAGCTATTGATACATATAATCTGATTGCAAGTGAGTACGACAATGAGTTTGGAACTGATTATAGTGACGCACCTTATATTGACAAATTTCTTGAATCTTTAAATGGTAAAGAAATATTAGATATAGGATGTGGTCTTGGAAATTTGACTAATTACATGAATGAACACGGTTTTAATGTTATAGGCATTGATTTATCCGATGAGATGTTAAAAATTGCGAAATCAAAATATAAACATATTACATTTAAAAAAATGGATATGCGAGAGATTAATATAGATAAGCAATTTGACGGAATCAGTTTGCTATATTCGTTATTTCACCTTACAAAAATGGAAGTAGAAATAGTTCTTCCTAAATATTATAATTTGTTAAAAGAAAATGGAAAAATGCTAGTTATATTACAAGATGGTGATGGCGAAAAAGTAGTTAAAGCACCCCTTAATAAAAATTTATCAATGTTTGTAAATTACTATAATCTAGAAGAAATCACAAACATATTAAAAAAGCATAACTTTAACATTATATATTCTACATATAAAAAAGGAACAGAAGGATCTTTAAGCAATAAAAAAATTGTGATACTTTGTGAAAAACTATAATTTTTTTCAGTATGTTTATGGTGGTAGTAATTCCACGTTGCTTGCTTATTTATAAAAATAAACGTCACACTATATTTAGTGCGACGATTTTTTCTTATGGTGGAGCTGAGGAGAATCGAACTCCTGTCCGAAAATAGAGCTACATAAACTTCTACAAGCTTAGTTAACTAATTATATTCATATACTATCCAAGTAGTTAACGACCAAGAAAGTATACTAATCTAAGAATTCTTTCTATCCCCTAGATAAAGAATAGACATAACCTATAGAAATGAACCTCTAAATAATTCCTAGGTAAGAACTAAAAAGAAGCGCTGGCTCGTATTAATTAAAGAGCATAAGCAACTGCTTGGCGTCCACCAAACAAGTTAGCTACAGCATTTTTAAATTTATTTGCATTTATTTTTTTTTGTCCGTAACGTGGACATTCGACCTGCCATCTATGCTCTACTATTCCCGTCGAAACCAAATCAGCCCCATATGAATATACAACGATAGTATACCATAATTATTAAAAAAAAGATAGTTACAAGTTTTTATATCATTAAAGTCAAATTAATGAATTCATAAAACAAAAAGAAAAAGAAAATCACTTAAAATTTTTTAATTTTTTTAGTGTTTCTCTTCTAATATCTCTTTCTTTTATTGTTTCTCGCTTATCAATATTTTTCTTTCCTCGACAAACGCCTAATAAAATTTTAAATTTATTATCTTTAAAATAACCTTTTAAAGGAACTAAAGTTAAACCATTAAGTTCGACCATCTTAGATATCTTTTGAATCTCCTTTCTATGAAGAAGAAGCTTTCTACTACGAGTCGTATCATGATTAAATATATTACCTTCCTTATATTCACCAATATACATATTTAAAAGAAATATCTCACCATTTTTAATAATTCCATAGCAATCTTTTATATTACAATTACCATTGCGAATAGCCTTAATCTCAGTTCCAGAAAGAACAATTCCTACTTCAAATGCTTCCTCTACAAAATAATCAAATTTAGCTTTTCGATTCAAAATTTCCATATTATCACTCCCAAGTTAATCCCCAAGTAAGATTTGGACATCTTTCATTAACAATATTTTTATATTTTTCATAAAGGCTAGCATGATTTGATAATTGAGCATCTGTTAATTGTGGATAAGGAAGAACTTTAAAATTGTGATTTACAGAACCTCTCTTAATTGTCGTTGTATAAATTATTTCAGCCTTTGGGTCAATAATTGAATGAGAAACATTATCCTCAATATCCACATTTTTTCTCAATGTAACTTCAAAAGCTAAACCTGTAAAGCGATTAACTTCATTTTGATCACTAATAAAATTGCCTAATGAATAAATAACAAATGTTTTCCCATTATTAATATACTCCGCTGTTTGAACAACATGAGGATGAGCTCCAATAATTAAATCAACTCCTAATTCAGACAAATAATTAGCAATTTCTTCTTGCTTATTATCAACTGTAAAAGAATACTCTGTTCCCCAATGCATCGCAACAATAACAAAGTCTACATTATCTCTTACTTTTGCAATATCTGTTGCCGCCTTCTCAGAACTATATTCATTATTTAAATAACTCTTTCCAGCAGGAGTACCTAAGCCATTGTTCCATATAGTATAAGAAATAAAAGCATATTTTATATTATTAACCTCATATATTTTAGTAATAGAAGCTTCTCTTTCTTCCTCACTAGTCCACTGGCCAGAAGTAACAACATTTTCTTGACTTTTCCAATATTCAACAGACTTAATAACCCCTACTTCACCTTTATCCATTGTATGATTTGTTGCTAAAGAAACCATATTAAATCCAGCATCAACAAAAGCATCTCCTACTTCCTGCGGAGAATTAAATCTAGGGTAACTAGAATACTCCAAACTAGCTCCACCTAAAATAGTTTCTTGATTATAATAGGCTAAATCATACTTAGATGAAATAGGTTTTATGGCTTCTAGCATTGGTTTAAAGTCATATGAGCCATCATTCTGTTTTGCATCATTATAAACCCCCCAATGAATTAATGCATCACCAACCATAAAAATTTTAGCACTATACTCTTTTGGCTCTTTCTTTTGTTTTAGTGAAACTTTTTTTTCTTCTGGCCTTTCTTTATTTGATATTAAACCTTTAAAACAGAAGAAAGCCCCTAATCCCAACAAAATAATAAAAAGCAAACAAATCCATAACCAAATCTTTTTTTTAAATCTTACCTTCTTTTTTGCCATACTACTACACCAACTAAACTACCTTTCTTAACACCTCAAAATCTATTATTTTTTCTTCTTTTGATGCTCTAACAACACGAACTAAAACTTTTTCGCCTATAGAATATTTTACATGGCTTTTTTCTCCTGTCAATGTCATGCAGTCTTCATCAAAATGGAAGAAATCTTTCATATCTTTTATTGGGACAAGCCCCTCAATTAAGTTTGGTAGTTCCACAAACATTCCAAAACTAGTGACAGAAGAAATCATTCCTTCAAATTCTTCTCCAATATGACTTTCCATATACTCCGCCATCTTCATGTCATCTACTTCTCTTTCACAGTCAACGGAATTTCTCTCTTTTTCTGAAGAATGCTCAGCGATATAAACAAGTTTTTCTTCCCATTTACGAATAGTAGACATATCAATTTTTCCATCAAATAAATAAGTATGAAGTAATCTATGTACCGTTGTATCCGGATAACGACGTATAGGAGAAGTAAAATGTGTATAACAACTACTTGCTAAGCCATAATGACCTAAATTTTCTGCTCGATAAACAGCTTTTTGCATACAACGAAGTAATAAAGAAGATAAAATTGGATACTCAGGCTTATCTTTCAATTGATATAACATATTTTGAATAGTTGTAGGTTTAACGTCTTTAATATCACCCGTTAAAGAATACCCAAGCCGCGATATAAAACCTAAAAAGTCACGTATTTTTTCTTCTTTTGGATACTCATGAATACGATAAATAAAAGGTAAGTTCATAAAATAAATATGACTAGCAACACATTCATTTGCCGCAATCATAAAATCCTCAATTAACTTTTCGCCCTTACCACGATTTCTTAAAACAACATCATAAGGAATACCCTTTTCATCTACTAATATTTTTGCTTCATCTACATCAAAATCAATATAACCACGCTTTTCTTTTGCATGACGCAAAATAGTAGCTAATTCCTCCATTAATTTTAATGAATCAACATATTCATCATACCCATCTGGAACAGAGTTATCTTCTAATATACTATTTACTTTTTTATAAGTCATTTGAATACGAGATTTAATAACACTAGGGAAAATTTCATAATCTAATTGTTTACCTACATTATCAAATTCCATAACACAAGAAATAGTTAATCGATCAACACCAGGATTTAAGGAACAAATTCCATTAGATAATTCATGAGGAAGCATTGGAATAACCCTATCTACTAAATACACACTAGTTCCTCTATCCATGGCCTCTTTATCTAAAGGACTTCCTTCTTTTACATAATAACTAACATCAGCAATATGAACTCCTAATTTATAATGCCCATTTTTTAATTTTTCAATGGAAATTGCATCATCAATATCTTTTGTATCATCACCATCAATTGTAAAAATAGTCTGACTTCTTAAATCCCGTCTTCCCCCTATTTCACTTTCTCGCACTTCCATTGGCATTTCGGAAACTTCTTTTTTTACATCATCTGGAAAATCGACATGAATATTATACTTATAAATAATAGATAATATATCAACCCCTGGATCATTAATATGTCCAATAATTTCAACAACTTTACCTTCATAACGACCACTATTATTTATTTTTTTATCAAGTTCAACAACCACTTTATGCCCATCAACTGCATTCAAAGCTTTATCTCGAGGAATTTCAATATCTAATTTTACTTTAGAATCATCCAATTTAATATGACCAATTCCCCTATTATCAAAAGAAATTAAACCAATATAATTCTTAATTCTCCTCTCAATAATTCTCAAAACTCGACCCTCTAATTTGTCCAAGTTCATTTTACTGATAATTTCAACTAACACAACATCATCATGAATAGCACCATTCATATTATCGGCAGAAATAAAGATATCATCATCCATATTATCAATTTCAACAAAGCCAAAACCCTTTTTATTAACTCGCATAACACCTTTACGTAAATGACTATTCTCAATCATCATATACTTATTTTTATTAGAGCAATATATGATAACCTCATCTTCTAGTTTACGAAGCTCTTCACTAAGCAAAGTAGCATCTTCAACAGTCGTAATATTTAGTAACGATTGTAATTCATCAATACAAATTGCTTTATCACAGTTTTTTAAAACATTAATAATATTATCTCTCAAAAAATCACCTTCTATTATATTCATTATACTGTATTTCAAAAAAGATAACTAGTCTTTTCCAAAATAAAAAGGACTTCCGCCCTAAATAAACATAGATAGTAAGCAAAGAATAAAGAAAGCAGCACCCAAAGCAGCAGTTATTCTAGTAATAACTAGCTCTGATCCTCTTTCCTTACGGTTAGCAAACAATTCACTTTTACCACCAGAAATAATTTGAGCACCACCTTCTGCTTTAGCACTTTGTAATAAAACAATAATAATTAACAAAATAGAAATAACCAATAAAGCAATTTTCATGACAATCCCTCCATAAGTACTAATATAATAACATAGAATCAAAGGAATTGCAAACAAAGCAAAAAAAAATTATATTAGATAATGTAAAATAATTTAGACACATAAAAAGACAAACAAGCCAAATCGTAGACTTATTTGTCAACAGCACAAAGTTAATATTTAACGTATTAACAAACTAATACAATCTTAAATATCACAATAACTAAGAAATTACTGAACCTTCAACTGAAGCTGAGTCAGAATCCATATCTCCAGCAAGACTTGTATCCTGTTCTCCGTAAGCTTTTCCAACGCTTTCAATAATCTGTGTTTCAGCAACATTTAGTTTTTCAAGATAACTATTAGCTACTTCCTTTATAGAAGTAATAAATTTCCCCAATGCTGCCTTTACCTCTGGACCCTTAAATGCAACCTCACTATTTGCATTTTCAATAGCATCTAAGTATCCCCTTACTTCACTTGAATATGATTCAATTGCTTGAGACACATTACTAGCAAAACTAGGAGTAATTCCGGCAAGAGGTGCTCCAGATGCTTGACCACTTCCAGCAAACATACTACTCATAAAAGGTGTAGTTCCACCTGTCCCTAATGCTGAATCCACTTGACTTGATAATAATGATTCTCTTTCACTAGAATCGATTTTTGCTCCACTCATTGATATTGGCATATTATTTTAACCTCCTAACTAATCTACTTGTATTAATGTTTCATCTTTATTAGCCATAGCAGCACCTAAAGAACTAATTTCACTTCTCAAAACATCATATAAAGCCATAAATTGTTCTCCAACATGTTTAGAATCCTTATCCAAATTAGTAACAAAATTATCTCTAGCTTGTCCTTCCCATTCATTTTCACAGCAAGTTTTAATACTACTAATATTTTCAACTGCTTCTTTAGCTTTGTCAAGATAATCCGCTTTAATACTTTGCAAGTATTCATCTATACCACTATTATCATATCCGTATTCAAAGTCAGCTATTGTTGGCATAAAAAACCTCCTAACATTATATTTTATCGATGTCTTTAACAACAGTAGAAGCCAATTCCGCATCTTGATTTTCATAGTTCCTAACAACAGAACCAAAAGAAGAAATATAAGAATTGAAATTTGCTTTCACTTTAGATATCTGAGCAAGGGCAAAATCTAACTTTCCAATAATTTCTGTAGCACCAGCTCCTTCAATATTAGCCTGTATTGTAGTACGACAAGAATTTAAACGAGAAACTAATTTATTAACAGTTTCAATTGAATCTAAAATTTCAAGCTTCAAGCTATCAATCTTATCAACTTTAATTCCAGTAGCCATTACCCATCACCTACCTTTAACATCTAAAAAAGGTATATCACACAAAATTCAAAAAAACAACATATTCAAAAAAGTTTTACGTTTCCTTGACAGTTATTTTATTTTCATCCGCTTCCAAAAATTCAACAGAATGGATTGCCTCTACATTGTTACTTATTGAAATTTCATAAGAATTTTTAATTACAGTAAGCCAATCTTTATATTTTTTTATCATTTCAAGGCAATCATTAATTTGATTACAAACACTCCCCCAATCAAACTCACCATTAGGAAAAGAAACTGAATAAGCAGAATCTCTTGCCACAAGAGTAGATTGATCAGCAGCTATACAGCTTGGGATTAATAAACTACCAAATTTATCAGTATTTATCTTTACTTTTGACATATAACCTCCTAAATATTAATATCTGCACAAGAATTTATATCCTTAGCATAATTTATAACAGCCTCTCCCAAATCATTCAAACGACTAGCCAATAATTGGGCGCTTTCCCGATTCTTCAATACTCCGGATACAAAAACATTAGCTGAACCATTTTCACTACTACTTACCCAAGCCTCATTAGCTGGTATATTACCTATATTATTATAGACAACACTAACTACATTAGCAAGTTCTGAAGCTATAGTCTTAATTTCTTCACCAGAAGTAATTAGCTTATCTGCATTCATAAAAAGCTCCGCCATTATTCAAGCACCTCCATAGCTTCCAATTCCTCTTGATAAATTGCATCTGAAATCTGTAAGCTCAAATTATCAATAATATTGTATGTTCCAGGTAAAATGTTATTAACAATATTATTAAAAATACCTTTTTCCTTTTCTATTAAACCAGTTAAATAACTTTCACCAACATTCCTATCATCAACAAGATAACACCCTTTTTGCTCATTAATTAGATGTTGGATAGCCCCCATAGATTTCTGCAAGTCATTTGCAGTTTTACATAATTGATTAACACAATTATAATACCGATCCCTTAAATTTGATAAATCGTCCGAATATGCCAAAAAAATCACCTCACATTAATATTATTTTGCTCCCATTTCTGATATCAGTATCAAAAATATAAGTATTTACTGGGTATCTATCTCCATTATCTCCACTATACAATGAATTTGTTTCATTTGCAACAAAATAACCACCAGAAAGATCAGAAATAATTTTTGATAGTAAACCTATTACATTACCAACTTTACGATTAATTGGTATATAAACATCATAGCTCTCTTCCAAAACGGGAACAACAACTTCTACTAAAACTTTATTATTCATCTTTTTTATCAACTCCATCTACAACATACTTAATAACCATATGATTTCCTTGATAAATAGGATAACCAATACAAGGAAAAATTTTATTATAATCATCAAAACTTAAAGACATAACGCCTAAAGCAACTTGAACATTTATATCTTCTCCTAACCAAATACCAAAAGTATTATTAATATTATCCCTAAACCAATCTTCAATCTGAATTTTCTTATAGCTATCAGCATCATCAAAATACAAAAAAGTATTATTTTTACATTTAGAAACCTGTGAAAATAGCAATTCAAAGTTTTTATTATATTTCTTTACTTTGTTTTTAAACTCCGAAATACCTAAAATAAAATAGACATGGCTTTCTTTTAACTTTTCATCATTTACAACATTGTTATATGCATTAACAAAAGCTCGTTCTAAATTATCATGAATTACATCAACATTATCATAATTACCTCTATAAATACTTAACGCATCTATTACATGAACAACCACATTCTTTAGAGAAATCATTTGTTTTATTAAAGCATATATAAAATAAATATGATTTTTAATAGACTTAGCAGCTACCAAATTTATTTTTTGTTCTAAAAAATCATATACATATACCTCTAATGTCCTTTTTTCTATTCCTATAGGCACACAATTAAGGCCCTTTAATTCAAACATAACATCATCAACATAAACTGTCTCTGGCAAAACAGGTATATTTTGTACTTTGACACCTTTGTATTTTTTTTGAATTTCTTTAGAAAAAGTATGAATAAACTGAATTTTCTGGTCCTTGTTACAAATATCAGCAGTTTGAAATTCAAGAGAAACCCCACCATCTATCGAAATAATACCACGACCAAAATTATCAATAGGAACCATACCTCTAGGAGCTCCTAATAAATCTCTATAATCATTATCATTAGGCATCTTTAAACATATTTTATTTAAAAAACTTTGAGCAATTCTAGACCTAATATAAGTTTGTTGCGTCGTTGTTACAATAAAACTAATTCCATATTTTGCTCCATCTCTGAACAAAGAAACAAAGGCATCATTAATTTTAGAATAACTTTCACAAAAGTTTTCGTAATTATTTAAAATCACAACAATAAATGGATCTTTTTTTCCTGATGATGTACAATACTCTTTATAACTACCACCATATTCAGAATATTCTTTTTTTCTTATTTCTAACTTCCTATAAAGTAATCTAATAAGATTTTCTAATTTTTGAGATTCTTCAGTCACAAAAACATCACCAACATGAGTAATTGATGCCAATGCTTTTAGTGTTTCTGAACCAAAATCTCCGATATAAAAATTAATCTCTTCCGGAGTAAATACTTGTGCTAAATAATAAATAATAGTAGTAACAATATTTTCTTTTCCAGATCCAGGCAATCCATAAATTATAGTATTACCATCATTTAACAAATCTAGATAAAGAGGACCCTGTTCTTGATTAGCCGGCGCATCATACTCTCCAATTAGAGCTTTAATAGATAATTCATCATTAGATTCAGCTGTAATATTATACTTAGCAATTAAAGTATTAAGAAATATCTGTTTTTTAAGAGAAGGCAACCATAATCTTTTAGATTTCAATCCATCCTCAGTCGCAATTTTATTTAAATAATTAACAATATTAGTTAATTGATCACCTAAATCTTCCTTTGGTACATCTTGTTTTACTAATTCCACAGATTGCTTTATAACATTTCCAAGATTATTAACAACTGCAATAGAGTTATCAAACTTTTTAGACAATCTTTCAACAGGAACATATTTTTCTCCGGCCCATGCAGATTGCCCAATATCAAAATATTCATCATATCCTACCTGTAAATAAAACCTCCCTGCCTCTTTTATGCTAGCAGCCTCCGGTCTTTTTAACAGTTCCATACTATCTGCCCGTGTCTGCACCTTTAAACAAACTTTAAATCTAGAATTAGACCAAATTTGATCACTAACAACTCCACTAGGCTTTTGTGTAGCCAAAATAAGATGAACACCTAAGGAACGACCAATACGAGCAGTAGATACTAATTGTGCCATAAAATCAGGTTGTTGAACTTTTAATTCAGCAAACTCATCAGAAATAATAAATAAATGTGAAATAGCTTCATCAACCAATCCTTCTCGATATAATCTCTGATATTTATAAATATCCATTGTGCTTTCTCCTGTTTGCTCTTTAACTTCGTTGAATTTCAACTGCCTACGTCTTAATTCACTTTCAATAGAAACAAGCGTCCGATTCATTTCTGCAGTATCGAGATTCGTAATAGTACCAGCTAAATGAGGGATAGAGATTCCTAAATCTCGATTTTCAAAAGCCCCAGCTAATCCACCACCTTTATAATCAATTAACACAAATTGAACCTCTTTTGGATTATAATTTAAAGCCATTGACAAAATAAAAGTAATAATAAACTCACTTTTTCCAGAACCTGTAGAACCAGCAATCAAACCATGGGGACCATCTGCCTTTTCATGCAAATCCAAATTAAAGATTTCTCCACTACTATGAACTCCAATAGGAGCTGATAAAGTACTCATAGGATCGCTAGATGCCCAACGATTTCTTACATTCAACTGCTCAATTTTTCCAACATTATACATTTGTAAAAATGAAAATGAATTAGGCAATTGACTTTCTGCATCTTTGCCAATAACAGGGATATTAGAAACAACCTTACTTATTTGGCGCATATTCAAACCTGTAGCATATTCAGCCTGAAACTTTATAGTATCTTCCTCACTAACTTTATCACTAAACATCCCACTTTCCGAATCATTAATAACTAAAAATTTCTTACATTCATTTGGAATATTTTTCATATCCTTGTCAATAACAACCATAGAAAATCCATAATTATATTCATTTTCAAGCAATTCCTGTACAAATTTATAGCCACGTATCCCCTTAAAATTATCGGTAATAATTAAATAATATGATTCATATAATTGATACTCTGATAATTTTTCTTTAACAACACCTTCCATAAGTTTTTCTTTATCAGACTTTTTTTCTCTTCTATTTAAAAACTCTGCATCTAAAAGTTGACATATCTTTTTTAACTCATCCATAGTAGAAGCAAAATATCTAGTTTGATGATCATCACTCCAATTATGATTTGTATACTTTAAATATTCCCATTTATACATATTTGTATCATTTGTCAAAATAACTAGTTTTAAATCTATTGGACTATGAAATGTTAATAGCTGTAAAACCATCCAGTTTATAAAATCTAATGACTTATTACTTTGCATAATTAGAGAAGTTATAATAGAGTCTTTTAAATTTACAGTAATAGGAACATTATTCAATTTATTATATTTCTTACCTAACTCTATAACAGAATCTAATAGATTATCGTCATCTAAAGAAAAACGTTCTTCTGGGGTAGAAACATCTAATAAAGATGGTCTATCCCCTATTCCTAGACGAATTTCCAAAAAATCTTCATCTCTAATAGCTCTATTCCAAAGTAATCTACTTCTTTTTTGAATAGTTTGAACACATACATTTAAATCAACATTATTATCTAATACAATTTGCTCCTGTTTTTTTTGCTTAGCTGCTATCAAACTCTCTTTCTCTTGTAAATAAGCTTTATACTGTTCTTGCCTTTTATTCTCTCTTTTTTTTGATTGCTTCCTTTGCCAACGTTTTGTTAAAAAAGGAATAAGTAAAGACCCGATAATCATTGTTACAATCATAATAATTTGTGGTAACATCTCAACAATTTCTTTCGTTCCTCTTGCCAAACCATCATACAAATTAAATGCATTTAAAGACATCATACCAAGCATAGAAAAACTTGTACCAATACTAAGCAAAAAAGGAGTATCATTATCTATTTGAACTTTAGCAGGAGGTGGATCTATTTTTATCGTTTCCGCTTCTAAAACACTACGAATTCTAGGAGTATGAGAAAAAGCCTCTTTTTCATTATACAAAGAAAAATCTGCTATTGCCTCTGCAACCGAAGTATAAGAGGTACTATCAGTAATAGATGCTGGTTCAAGAGAATGCAATCCACAGACTTGAAACAAGTTATTGGCCATAGGTATAATAAGAGTTTTCTTCATCCAAATGATACGAAGACCATTCATGAAAATAATATCTCCAACAAAAACAGGCGTTGGAGTAAAAACCCTCTGATTATTAACATAAATACATATCCCAGGATCTGATGTTGCTGGAAATATGAACCAATTATTATTTTCAAGTTTAATAATCGCATGATTGTCTCCCATCATATTCTGCTGATAAACAATCATATTATTGGGTGATTTTCCAATAGTAATTGCTGTATTAGTACCTATTTCATAACTAAATTGATATTCTTCAATAGAAGGTAAACAAAAAATACATAGATAATCATTAATTCCCGTAATAGAAACAGGAATACACATATAATCCTTAAGAACAATTTCAGATATAACACTACAATTAAAATCAAGAACATTTACATTACCATTACTTTTCAAAACCCAATTTCCATCAATTGCATCCACATTAATAGCATTATCAAATCCATTTATCTCCGACTGAAATGAAAAAAGCATTGATCCATCTACTTTTGATGGTAAATTGAATTTCAATAAATTATTTTTATCTTGTAAATAAAGCCGCAAAATATCACATCCAATACCTTTATACTACTTTTTATACTATAATCTGATTGTATCATATCATTGAAAAAAAAAAAACTCTATTTTCTATTTCACAATAGAATTAAAAAAAAAGAAATACTATTTTAATATTTCCTCTTCTATTCTCATTAATTGATTATATTTACAAACACGATCTGTTCTAGATATAGACCCTGTCTTAATTTGTCCCAAATCAAGCCCAACTGCCAAATCTGCAATAGTTGTATCTTCAGTTTCTCCAGATCGATGTGAAATAATAGTTGAATAACCATTTTTTCTAGCAAGCTCAATAGTTTCTAATGTTTCGGTAATCGTACCAATTTGATTTACTTTCAATAAAATTGCATTCCCAGCATGCATATCAATTCCTTTTTGAAGACACCTTTTATTTGTAACAAACAAATCATCTCCCACTAGTTGAATTTTATTTCCAAGTTTTTCTGTAATTTTAACAAATCCCTCCCAATCATTTTCATCAACAGGATCTTCAATAGAAATAATTGGATAATCACGAATCAATTCTTCAAAATATTGAATTAATTCATCAGTAGTAAGACTTCTCCCTTCGCCAACTAGTTCATACTTACCATCTTTATAAAACTCTGAAGCCGCAACATCTATTCCTAAACACACGTCTATTCCTGGCTCATACCCAGCTCTTCGAATAGCCTCCATAATAAGTTCAAAGCCTTCTCTATTTGATTGTAAATCTGGAGCAAAACCACCTTCATCTCCTACTCCAGTAGCAAGACCTTTTTCATTTAAAACTTTCTTTAAATTATGAAATACTTCAGCACCGATTCGTATTCTTTCATGAACTGTATCGCGTTGAGGAATAATCATAAACTCTTGAAAATCAAGCCTATTATCAGCATGAGCACCACCATTAATAACATTCATCATCGGTACAGGTAAAGTTGTACCATTTCCAACATAACGATACAATGGAACCCTAGCTTCAATAGCACTAGCTTTCATAGCAGCCATACTAATACCTAAAATTGCATTAGCTCCAAACTTAGATTTAGATTCTGTTCCATCTGCCTCAATCATTGCATAATCCAAAGCTTTCTGATTAGCAGCATCCATTCCAATAACCAAAGCTTTTAAAGGACCATTAATGTTTGCTACAGCTTTTAAAGTTCCCTTTCCCAAGTATCTAGATTTATCACCATCTCGAAGTTCAAGTGCTTCCCTTTCTCCAGTTGATGCTCCACTTGGCACTGCAGCACGCCCAATTATACCATTTTCAAGTACTACATCTACTTCTACAGTAGGATTCCCCCTTGAATCTAATATTTCTCTTCCTATAACATCTTTTATTTTCATAGTTTATCCTCTCTTTCTAATTATTTTTTACTAATTTTTGGAAATGGTCTCCCCGCTCTTCAAAGTTCTTATAAAAGCCATAACTAGCAGCTGCTGGAGATAACAAACAACTCATACCTTTATTAGTTATTTCTTTAGCTATTTTAACAGCTTCTACCATATCTTTAACTATTAAAACATTCTTATTAGTAGAAACATTTTCAAACAGTTTATTAATTCTAATATTTGTATCAGGTAATAATAAAATATTAGTTACTGATGATTTGTTTAAATAATTTACTAAATCAGTATAATTTAATCCTCTATCCATTCCACCTATAATTACAGTATCAACATTTTTTAATGTATTTATCGCAAATATAACTGATGGAATAGATGTCGCAATACTATCATCATAATATGAAATATTATTAAATGTACCTATATATTCCATTCTATGTGGAAGCCCTTTAAAACTAGGAATCGTAGCTATTGCTTCTTCTATATCTAAATTTAAAATTGAAATAATTGTTAAACAAACTAATATACTTGTTAAATTATGTTCACCTTGTAATTGTGTCTTTATATTAGTAATAGGAATTATCTCTTTTTTAGAATTAATATCTATAACTAAATTACCATTTTCCTTATAAAAACAATTATTAGTTAAATTACCCTCATATATAACATTACTCTTAATATCTTTATCTTTCAAATATTCATTATTACCTAGTAAAACATAATCATTTGAATTTTGATAACGATAAATATTCTTCTTACTATTAACATAATGATCCATTGATAAATAATGATCTAAGTGTTCTTCATAAATATTTAAAATAACACTAATATTAGGAGAATTCTTCATATATTCTAATTGGTGACAACCAAGTTCCATAACACAAATACTATCTTCTTCTATTTCATCAATCTTATCAAAAACAGGAATACCAATATTTCCCATAAGAATAGCTTTCTTAGAAATGTTCTTTAAAATATGATAAAGCAATGAGGTAGTAGTAGATTTTCCTTTAGTACCTGTAATACCTATAGTTTTAACACTTGCAAACTTAACAAATAAATCTGTCTGACAAGTAATCTTTTTTCTAACATCTATTGGTAAATAATCTTTTATAATAACCCCAGGTCCTTTAATAATAACATCATATTGATAACAAGCATCTAAGTAATTATCCCCAATATAAAACTTAACATTAGGAGCATTCCTTACTTCTTCATCAGTAATTTCTTTTAAATCAGCTATACCTAATTGAATAGACGAATCAACACTCCTAATAAGATTATAAGTAGATTTACCTTCTCTACCAAAACCTAATATTAAGATACTTCCTTTATTTTTTAAATACTCGTATATTTTATTTTTCATTTTTATCACCAAACAACTTTAAATATTCTTCTGGAATAGAATTATCTTTATTCCAATAATTTTCAACTACATTTTTATCTATATCACTAATCATATAATTATCTTTATATAATTGTAATAAATATGGATAACTATCTTTTCTTCTTAAAGCTTCTTGAAGAGAATAATTAATTTCTAATCTAGTACCTACACATTCAAATGGCTTTAATCGTGAAGAAACTACTAAATCTAAAAATTCTTCTTCTAATGTCTTATCATCTAACATATCTTTATCAAATACTAATCTTAACTCTTCTTCTGTTAAATATGGATAAAGCATAATATAAACATATAAACACTTACTACAATGATTACACCAAATATTTTCCTTAGTTCCTCTATTGCAACTTCTAAATACACTTAAATATTCTTTATGTTTTAAAAATTCTTGTACTATTTGATATTCATTCCATCCTCTTAATAAACTAAAATATGAAATATTAGGATTTAAATACTCTTTTGCATAATTTCTAAAATCTAATTCATATTCATAACTCTTAGAATACTGATGATTAACTTTTAATCCAGTAAAATTACCTTCATTAGCACTAGCCTCATTTGATAATACAATATACTTTTTATTATTTAAATAAGCTAATATAAAACTAGCCATACTAATACAAGCAGATATTGGAATATGTCCATTTAAATAACCTTTTTTATTTAATTCTAGTAATTGTAAATCTAATTCATTTCTAAAAACAGTAATATCACTATCACTATACCCTGCTTTATAGATAGACTCATAAGCTGCTTTATTTTTAGGATAAAGATTTCTATCTAATAAAAACATTTTATTATCATAATCCTTTAATAATTCTAAAGAAACAATTGAATCTTTTCCCCCACCAATAGGTATCAAATTACCTTCATAATTATCAGTAAAACTTGGTAAATTATACTTATTATCACTTTCAACTACAATATCTAAAAACTCATCATAGTTTAATTCAATGTTATTTTTATAGAAATATTCACCTAATCCATTATAAAGAACCTTTTTAAAAAATTCACTTTGTTTAGAATCAATATACATCGGTTTAATAATAATCTTAGGAGAACAAGTTAATTTATAATAACTTATTAAATCAAATAACCCATATTGAAAGAATAAATAATTTAAGTATTCTTCATCTATATTAGAATTAGTTATACTATCTTTAGAAACTATAATAACTGGCTTAAACACCAATTCTTTTAATTGAAAATTATAATTAACTCTATATTCATTATCATCTTCCTCAACAATAAAATCTTGGTAAATGAACTCTGGGTATTCTTCTCTTAACTTTAAAAAAGTATCTTTCAATTTAATCACCCACTACTATTTTATCATATTTTAGATAAAAATTATCTTTTCTAGCTAAAATAATTCTTTATTATTGAAAGAATTTACTCTATTTGATATAATTATAAAAGAATGGATAGGAAGTGGGCAAATGAAAATAGTAAAATTAAGTGCTACTCAATTTGATAAATTTGCAGAAACTCACCGATATCGCAATTACTTTCAAAGTTCTATGTATGCAAATGTTATGATAAAATTTGGATATAGAACTAAATATTTAGGATTTGTAAATGATCAAAATAAACTAATAGGAGCAACACTAATCCTCTATAAACAAGTTTTTATGGGAAATAAACTGGCATATGCTCCTAGAGGAATTCTATTCAACTACGAAGAAATGGAAAAAGTAAAAGATTTAACTGAAAAGTTAAAAAAAGTTCTAGGAAGACAGAACTTTATGTTTCTTAGAATAGATCCTTATATCCCAATAACAATCAGAGACTCCGAAGGAAATATAATGAATTTCAATAGCAAAGCAAATGCTATTACCGAAAACTTAAAAAATGCAGGTTTTACTTATAAAGGAAAGAACCTATACTTTGAAACAGAAAAACCAAGATGGGAAGCTTTAGTAATATTACAAAGAGACATAAGAGAAATTTTTGCAAAAACAGACAAAAGAACAAGAAACAAAATTAGAAAAGCAAAAAACAACGGAATAGAAATTATAAAAAGAACAGCAAAAGATATTACAACTTTATATAGATTTATAGAAAAAAAAGAAAAAAAGCCTCTTTCATATTACAAAACAATATGTGAAAGCTTTGAAAATAATGTAGATATATATTATGCAAAAATAAATACAGAGGCTTTTTTAATAAATAGTAGAAGAAGCTATGAAAAAGAAATTGAATATAATGAATCTTTAGCACAAAGAGTTCAAGATATGTCTCAAACAGAAAAAGACAGAAATGACTATTTAAACAAAAAAATGGAATCAGACAAATTAATTACTGCATACAAAAATTATCTCATAAAAGCCACTGAATTACTAAAAACAAATCCAGATGGCATCATTATTGCTGGAGCGATGATTTTAAAGTATGATAATGCCGCATATTTATTCACAGAAGGGGCTAATGCTGAATTTGAACACCTAAATCCAAACTACCTAATAAAATGGCAAGCAATTACAGACTACAATAATGAAGGCTTAAAGTATCTAAACCTAGATGGTATTGTTGGAGATTTTGAAAATCAAACCGAATATAGTGAGTTAAATGAATCAAAACTTGGTTTTAATACAACAGTTACAGAATATATTGGAGAATTTGATATCATACTAAATAAATTTGCTTATAATTGGTACATGAAAATGAATAAAAATAAATAAAAAGCCACTACTAATAGTGGTTTTTCTATTGTATATAAAACTTATTATTGACAGTTCTTACATGAGTACTTTTTAAATAATCAAGCACAACCATTGAAAGTATTTTCATACATATTGCCAGTTTCTTGTTCACAAATATACTTTTACATTGTATTGTTCCTACTATACTATTTAATCGTTTTATAGAATATAAAAAGGTTAACGCATTTAATACGCTAACCCTATAATTTTAAGAATAAATTAATTATTCAACAATTTCAGTAACTGAACCAGCACCAACAGTTCTTCCACCCTCACGAATAGAGAATTGTGTTCCTTGTTCAAGAGCAATTGAATGAATTAATTCAACTTCCATATCAACGTTATCACCTGGCATAACCATTTCAGTACCTTCTGGTAAAGAAATAACACCTGTTACATCAGTAGTTCTAAAATAGAATTGAGGACGATAATTGTTGAAGAATGGTGTATGACGTCCACCTTCTTCTTTACTTAAAATATAAACTGTTGCTTTAAACTTATGATGTGGAGTAACAGTTCCAGGTTTAGCAAGAACTTGTCCTCTTTCAACTTCTTCACGAGAAATACCACGTAATAATACTCCAGCATTATCTCCAGCTTCAGCATAGTCTAATTGTTTACGGAACATTTCAATTCCAGTAACAACTGTCTTTTTAGTTTCTTTAATACCAACAATTTCAACTTCATCATTAAGTTTTAATTGTCCACGTTCAACACGTCCAGTAACAACTGTTCCACGTCCAGTAATAGTAAATACATCTTCGATACTCATTAAGAATGGTTTTTCAGTATCACGCTCTGGAGTTGGAATCCATGTATCAACAGCATCCATTAATTCATCAATCTTAGGTGTCCATGCAGGATCTCCTTCAAGAGCTTTAAGAGCTGAACCACGAATAATTGGAGTATTGTCTCCATCGAATCCATATTCGTTTAACAAATCACGAATTTCCATTTCAACTAAGTCTAATAATTCTTCATCATCAACCATATCACATTTATTCATGAATACAACCATTTTTGGTACTCCAACTTGACGTGCAAGTAAGATGTGTTCACGTGTTTGAGCCATAGGTCCATCTGTAGCAGCAATAACTAAGATTGCTCCATCCATTTGAGCAGCACCAGTAATCATGTTCTTTACATAATCAGCATGTCCTGGGCAGTCAACATGTGCATAATGTCTCTTATCAGTACTGTATTCTACATGTGCAGTATTGATAGTAATACCACGTTCTCTTTCTTCTGGTGCTTTATCGATGTTAGCGAAATCAACTTTTTCATTTCCGTTTTTTCCAGCTAAACAAGCAGTAATAGCAGCAGTTAAAGTAGTTTTACCATGATCTACATGTCCAATTGTACCAACATTTACATGTGGTTTTGAACGATCAAATTTTGCTTTTGCCATAATATAATTTCCTCCTTATTTAATTACAACATATATTTTATCGAATAATTTAAAATTTATCAACTATTTTAATATAG
>CACZQK010000044.1 GCA_902783315.1 uncultured Erysipelotrichaceae bacterium
AGAAGTAGAATATACTTCTTTTTCTTATGACCAAAATCGCACAGTAAACAAATTTTTATAAAAATGATATTTTTTAGTAGAGGTGGCTAACTATTAGAAGTAAATAGAAATTTTGAATTTATTAACAGTTTTTCATAAATTGGAGATTATCCCATGTCAAAAAGATTTCACATTAGTGAAAATTTTAAAAATAATTAGTGAAATGATTATTTCACTAAAGACGGATTATAATTAATGTTGTGTTTTTCAAGAGAGTAAATAACTCTAATAAGTTTTTTACAAACATGAGATAATACAACTCTATGACATTTGCCTTCAGAACGTTTCTTAAAGTAAAAATCATAAAAAGTTGGTGAATATCTAAGGATAGTCATTGCAATATTCATAATAGCATATCTTAAATGACCAAAGCCATGTTTACCCATCTTACCCTTATTTTCTAATGTACCAGATTGAATAATACTATGTTCTAATCCAGCAAAAGCCAACATTTTATTTGGACTAGAGAAATTTCTAATATCTCCATATTCAGATAAAATTGTAGCAGCAGATATTTCACCTAATCCTGGAATGGATAACATTTTAGGATTAAGTTCTTTGATAATTGTTGAAGTTTGTTTATCTATTGAATCAATTTTTATTTTCTTTTACTTGATAACAATTTTTTCCAATATAGCCAACTCTATTAGAAAATTTTAAGATTTCTTCTAAGTTTAAAGTTTTTGCAAGAAGTTCTTTTTTGAAAACTTTATCTCCAATGCCTTTTGTTATCTTTCCTTCTACATATTGGTTTTCAATATTTTCTTGTGTATCTACATAGTCCATCACATAACTGCTAGCATCTTGATCTGATGCAAATTGACACCAATCTAATTGATTGTCTAATATGTGTTTAATGCATAGTTCATAGGTATCTTTTGTCAATATCATTTTTGAATTTAGGATTGAAATGTATTTTGCAGCATTCATTTCTTCTTCTGTTATTTCTTGATTGGAAGAATAAATTGTTATGTTTATATCTTTGATTGCTTCTGCTTGACGTTTTACAGTTTCATTTGTCGTTATGACAACAACCTTTTTATTTGGATATGTTTGTTGAGAAATATGAGATAAACATTCTTTTAAATGATTTTGTTCTTCATTTCCAATGATGATTACTAATAATTGACTATCTTTCATTATTTCTTTTTTCTTTTTAGTTCGAACTGTTTTTAAATACTTTTGATATATATGATAATATTCATCTGCGATTGGATGTGCTAAAAAGAAAGGTTTTGGTTGGACAATATAATGAATAATAGTAGGATTTTCTGCTAAACGATTCATATGACATACAGGATGTTTAGGAATATATGCATTTGAAAGTTCATCATAAAATAATTTTGTTTCTTGTGAGATGATTCTCATGATATTATAGTTTTCATCTAGGACATGAGGATTTTTAAAATAGTCATTTATGACATTTTGATCTCCGACATGATTCACTCTTTTTTGTTCATAATCATTTACTATTTCTTTTAAATGATTAAAATCTTCTATATTTGGTTTTATAACCATAACACCACTATTATAGGTATCTATATTATAAGGCATATCACTTGCCAAGGTTATTGGCTCTAATTGAAATAAGTGATCAATATTTTTTAAGATTAAAATATCTGTATCTAGATAGACGATTTTTTCATATTCTGTTAGTTTAAAAATATTTAGTTTGTCGAAGGTGTATTTCCATCTGACAGTATCATTTTCGGTATCACTTTCGGTATTACTTGTATAAGGAATAGATGGTTCTACTTTATATTCTATATTGAAACATTTTAAAAAGTTCAAAGTTTCTTCATTTAAATTTTCATTGACAAGGCATAATAATTTGTATTTAGAATTTAATGCCTTTAAGTTTTCATTTAATACTAATACCCCATCTAGATAATCATCTGTTGATAATACACATACATATCTCATACGCAGACTCCTATTTTATTCTAGAACTATTATAACATAAGCATTTTTTGAAAGCAATGTTTCTTCTTTTAAAGAGGTGGTGAACACTATGAGAATATTAATTGTAGAAGATAAAGAATCGTTAACTGAATTAGTAGCGAATAACTTAAAGAAAAAAATAAATAATTAAAATAAAAAAAGGCTAGAGAAATCTAGTCTTTTTTATGATAAAATGTAAATGTATTTTATTAATGAATTGTTTGGTGATTATTATGAAGTGGATATATTCTGAAAAATTGAAATTATATGTTTGTTTAGAACCTTTGAAAGCTGATTCAAATGTTATTAATGTCGCAAAAAACAATGGCATATCTTTAGAATGGGATGATTTTGGTAACATTATAAATATTGATTTTGATGATTCAAAAAAACTTGTTAATCTTCTTGGCGGAAAAATGCTATCACCTGATGAATATTGGACTTTCTACAATGAATTAGTAGAAAAAGGGAAAAATGATATTATTGATAAATTGCTTTCTAATAAATTTGCTGAAGTGTTAGATAGAGTTTTTTTAAGAGATGGTTCCTATATAGATCATCCAATTATTATAGATAAGTATGAATATGATGGCGAAAGAAAATATGGGAATATTTTAAACGGAAGACCCGGATGGATACTACCAAGTGACATTGATATTAAAAGTGGACTTCCAATTAATATTAGAAAAAAAGAGAAAAATCTTGGATTAATAAAATATTGGTCTCCGGATTTGAACGTGACTAAACGTAGTGCGTGTTTTGCTATTAGAGGGTTCGTAACATCAGTTGCAAGTGCTTCATTTGATTTAGGGATTCCAGTTGATTCTAAACAACCTAAACAGATGATAAGATTATGTTTGAGCAAAAAGCCAAAATCCTTACTTTCTGAAAGTGAATTAAGAAAAAAAGAAGAAGAAAAGAGTTTTAATGATGGTTGGAAATTAGTGAAGAAGGGATTTCTTGGTGATAAAGTCCTTAATTATTTTGATTTTAAAAAGTATATTATTTCTCTTAACGATTTATTAAATGATGCTCTTAAAAATAACAAGCAATTATATTTTGTAATGGGACATAAAAATCCAGATTCTGATACAGTTGTGTCATCAGTTTTAGAAAGTTATAGATTATATCTAGTAAATCATGATGATAACTGTGTGTATATTCCATTTATTCAGTCAGATGAATTGCCTGATGAAATTAAGTTAATTATTGGTTACGATTTATGTAATTATTTAATATATCAAAATAGTATTAATATTGAAGAAATATTAGATAGTGGTATTGCAAGAATAGTTTTTACTGATCAAAATTACCAGAAGGAATATCAAAAATATGTTATTGCCATTACAGACCATCATTTAAAGAGTAATGAACTTATAGAAAAAAATCTTTCCATACCTTTTACCATTAAAATGATTGGTTCTTGTTCTTCAATTATAGCAATAAAATATGCTGGATCTGGTTTTGATTTTGATAAAAAATTGGCAAATATTTTTTATTCTGGTATGCTTATGGATACCGAAAATAGAGTAACTCATAAAATGACACATATGGATGAAATAGTTATGAATCTCATAAAGAAGAAATCTACAATTAGTGATGATAGTGCTTATTATATAAAGTTAATGAATGAATTAATAAAAGAAAAGAATCCTGAAAGATTATACTATCGTGATTATAAAAAATTCTTTGGATATGGATTTGCCGTTTTAAAAGTAAAAGATTTTATTGATAAAAATAGTTTTAAGGCAAATATAAATAGAATTGTTGAAATTGCAAAAAGGGATAATATCAGTAATAATTATTTTCTATCCTTAATTAAAATTGTACAATATAATAATATAGATCTTAGTGTTGATAAAGAAAGAATCTATTATGTATTTGCTAAATCCGCAAGTGATGAAATAAAAAAAATATGTGTTGAGTTATTATCTAAAATAATTAAAGTCAGTTTCAGTAGTTCCATAGTTAATGTTACAGACGAATATGTAGAAATACTAAATGCAAAGAAACAAATATCTAGAAAAAAAATAGCACCTGCTATTGAAGTTGTACTTAAAAAAACGGGACAATATGTATACTATGATTCAATATCAAAATGGGTGAGTAGAGACTTTTTAACAAATAATGACTATATAAAAAAATATCCGTATAATTTAGAAACAGATAACAACAATAGGATATGTAATATTAGTTATATCGAAGCAAAAAAACTTTGCGAACATATTGGAGGAAGCATGTTAAGCTTATCTGATTATTGGAAAGTATACTATGAAGCTAAAGCAAAAAAACAATACTTAATGTTAAAATCTTTAACTAATCCTGATTTTATAGAATTTTTAGATTCAACTTCTGATGAAATCTCAAATTATTTAGAAGCTTCTCCCGGCTTAATTTCTCCCGATGATATTGATTTAAATAGCGGACTTCCATCTAAAATTAAATCACCAAATGAGTATTATAATAAATCGCTATGGAGATATTGGAGTCCTCCAAAAGATGGAGATACATATGTTTTTTCTCGTTCTTACATATTCTTACTTGGACAACCTTGTTTAGATGCTAAAACTCATTTAAATGAAAGCTTTGCAAATTTAGGGATTAGGTTAGTACGTGATAATAATATAGATTATGAAATTGAAATAGAAGATAATAATCGTGAATTGCTAATTTATTATAAATCTGAATATGATGATATAAAGACATTATTATATGCTGATTCTAACTTTATAGAATAAAGAAAAATAAATTAGGCATAACTATAGAATCTAGAAGAATAGTAACCCGATATGAAAAAGGGAATCGTAATCCTAAAGAAGATAGAACACTTGCAATTGCTGACATTCTAAATATAAGTTACAATTCTATAAAAAAATATAATTATAAGAATTTACTAGATATTGTTTATATATTAATGTGGTTAGAAGAATTGATGCCTAACTACATAATTGATATATCTAAAGTTATAAAATTAGAAACCTTTTATATGAATATCATTAGAAAAGGCATAGATGAATGTAATTGTATATAGGCATTCAAAAATTAAAAATTCAAAAGAACCTAAAGATGTAGCTAAAAATTGGATGAGACCTAGATCAGCTCTTGAAGTTTTAGGATTATGGAAGAAGATTAACAACTCTGAATTTAGGGGCAAATTTGAGCCCCATTATCCGAAACTGGAAAAACCAATATGTTAACAAATATAGAAACAAATCCACAGTGCAATTTCATTATAAAATATATAATGAAAAATATAAATGAAAAGGAGCAATCAAAAGGATATTTCCCTTAAGATTGATTATACGTGATTAAATGAAAAAAGTTTTAAATGAATCAACAAAAACTATTGAAGTAATAAATAGTTATAAAAACCAAATACCATTCGTAATTAGTATTCCACATAGTGGAATATATATTACTAAAGAAATGAATGATAATATGATGAATAATGTAATACTATCAAATAGTGATTGGTATTTAAATGATTTATATTCATTCTTAAGAGAACTAGGATTTACTGTTATCATCAATAATGTGAATAGATATGTTATAGACCCAAATAGAGAATTATCATTTAGTCAAAGTGATAATTATTGCAAATCTCTGATATATTTGAAGACTACTTTTAACAAAGATATATATAAGATTCCACCAACTAAAGACGTGATAAATGAAAGAATTAACAAATACTATAACGACTATCATAATGAATTAAGAAAACAAATTGAAAGTAAATTAGAAGTGTTTAATAAGGTTATATTAATTGATTTACATAGTTTTGGAAAAGACATTGATACAGATGTTGTTCTTGGAAATGATAATAATAATACGATGAATAAAGATACATTTAGTATAATTAAAAAATGCTTTATCAATAATGGTTTTAGTGTCAGTGAAAATATTCCATATAAAGGTGGCTATATCACTAAGAAATATGGATCTAGTAATGGAAATTGTGAATCAATTCAAATAGAATTGTCATATAAAAAATATATTGATGATAGAGAGTTCATAGAAGAGGAGTTGCCTAAGATTAATAAAACAATAATGGAAAACTGTCAGAGTAAGCTAAAAGAAGTTTTTATTTCAATATTAAACGTTTTTGAATCATATTAATCTAATTCGTTCCGAACTTTTATTCTGTAAAAGCTACTATTAAAGAAAAGCAATAAGCGAGTAAACTAATAAAGACTAGAGAAATATCGACTTTTTATATATTATAATGAAGATGTGTGGTGATGACTATAGCAACATAGAATCTTTGGCAATGGTGTAAAAAAATGTAGTGATGGTTGCCTTCATTATTATATTCATAAAGACAATTTAAAAAGAAATTTTGATATGATTATATATTGAAAAAAAGCCTTTATTTTTGTACAATTAAACAGAAATGTAAGGAGTATTGATTATGAAAGAATATATTGTTATAAATGGCACAGGTGGAAGTGGTAAAGACACATTTGTAAGTTTATGTGCCAAATACGCTAAAGTGTATAACTTTTCATCAATAGATAAGGTAAAAGAAGTAGCAAGACTTATTGATTGGAATGACGAAAAAGATGAAAGATCTCGTAAATTTTTAAGTGACTTAAAGGCTTTGACAAACGAATATAACGATACACCTTTTAAAGATATGTTAGATAAAGCTGAGATGTTTAGAAAAAGTGATAGTGAAATAATGTTTATACACATTCGAGAACCAGAAAATATAAAACGGGCTTGTGACACTTTAAACGCTAAAACTCTGCTTATTAAAAGAAAGGGCTTAGAAAATATTAAAACTAACTATTCTGATAGAAGTGTTGATAACTATGATTATGACGAAATAATATTTAACGATACATTAGAAAATTTAGAAATAAGTGCCAAAAAATATATTGAAAAATTGAGAGAAAAAAATAATAGCTAAAAATTTAATGATAATTGCATTATGATTTAAAAGAGTAAGTAGAACAAATTTATGGTTTTAGAAAAACAAACACCTTCTATATTTGAAAAACAAGGGTCTCTATCAGTTAGAATGACTGGGATTAATTCAATAAAGTTATTTGTTCCAATCTTTTTTTCTAACTCATCAAAGAATTTTATTACTTTACTTGAATTAGGATTAGTTATGATATCAAGTAGAGTAAAATGGACTTCTGGTAAAAT
>CACZQK010000045.1 GCA_902783315.1 uncultured Erysipelotrichaceae bacterium
GATTTTATAAGAACAATTTATGATGATGGATTAGTTTATGGTAAAGAATATAATGAGAAGATTGGAATTTTGAAGGATAAAGAATTAAATCGAATTAAGAAGTATATTAAATCTGATTTACATATGCTTAAGAAAGAAGAGTTCTTTAGACAAAGACCTTTTGGATCAATTATCAAGATAAATGATACTAGTAAGAAGAATAGATCTTTAAAGATTATAGGATGGAACTGGGAAAAGGAAATTGAGAAGATTCTTAACGAAAGAGAAAGCTATTCTAAGTTGTTTAATTGATAATTGAAATGTATAATTATATTTTGTCTTTCATATAGATTCATATAGATGAAAAGTAGCAAGTTTCTCAATTCTTGCTACTTTTCTTTTTCCTCATGATGTAATTTATTTATGTACTGTATTACTTTAGTTTTATTTTCTTTTGATAATTTATAGTAATTTTCTAATTCATTAATTCTACCAACAATAAAATCAATAGAACAATTTAATGCATCCGCTAAATTGTAAGCATTAACTAAACTGGGAATTTTAACATTTTGTTCATAGGCTTGTATACTGCTTTCTGAAACCCCAACTTTATGTTGAAGTTTAGTTTGATTATAGTCTAATTCTTTTCTTAATTTTTTGATGTTTGACATATTAATTTTTTCTCTTGTTTTATTGTATTTTTCAACGTCATTTCTCATGTTAATCACCTAGTATTATTATGAAATAAAACAAACATCATAACTCTTACCTGCAGTAAGAGTTTCTGTGATATAATGATATTAATAATAAGAGGTGAGTTTATATGAATAAGTTTGATATACAATTTATGGTGGATGAACTTAAGGTTGATGGTACTTTAATTTTTAATGAAAGTGATGTAACAATCAATACTTATAAAACTACATATGTTATTAAATATTGTAATATTCAAGAATACTATTATAAAGATAATGGCTTTATAATAGTAACAGAATCAAAAGAATATGTGATAATAACTAATGATGTTGAGAATATTAAAAATATTTTAGATAATAAATTGATTTCAGAAAAGGAAATTATTATTGATGGTGATAAAAAGGGAAAACATAAATCTAAAAAGCAGATATTCATTGCTATAGCTATTCTTAGCATCTTTATGATTATAGGAATCACAGCTTTATTGTACTTTTTATTTATAAGCAATAGATTGCCTTATACAGGGACATGGAGAGGAACTAATTCAAAATATGGTTATGAATTGGTTTTAAGAGATGATTATACATGTACATTTACTTTTTTATCTAAAGAATCAAAGTGCAAATATGATGTGGAGAAAGATAATAGTTTAGTTGTTCATTTATTATATGATGAAGGTTATGATACATTGTATTATAAATTTAATGATGATTATAGTGAAATTATTGCAACAGAAGATTTAATATATAAAAAAGTTTCTAAAGATATAAACTATAGTGAAACACATCCTGATAAATTTCAAAAGCATAGTTTGGGGTTAGTGTATGGAAAAAAGTATACTTTATTAGAAACTAAACTTGGTGATAAGCCCTATATTACTTTTTATCTAGATAAAAGTTGTAGTGTGGATTTTTCAATGTTGAATAAAACTGTCGAAAGAACTGATGAAAAAAATTATTATATAAGTTATTCAAATGGAGATTCTTGTACTTATACTATTAATGGTAATACTATTTCAGTAAAAAGTGACAGTGTATATTATATAGAAGGCATTATTTCACATTTTCCTGATGATGGAAAAAAAGAATATGTAAGTTTCCAGTATGGATACATAATGAAAGGGATTAAATTTCATTACTATTCTGATAGTAATCAAATTTATGTTAGTAATGGGGAGTGGAATACTAAATATGATTTTGCAGAAGGAACTTATTTGGTAAGATTTGTAAAAGATAATAATTAGTAATTTTAATTAAGAAGTTAAGAGGTGGAATAATGAATAAGTTTGACATTCAATTTATTTTGAATGGTGAAAAGATAGATGGACTAGTTTTATTTAATAAAGAAGATTTAATAATTGATACTCCTAAAACATCTTATGTAATTAAATATATTAATATAGAAGATATTTGTTATAGTGATAATAGTATCGTTATAATAACAGAATCAAAAGAGTATGTAATTGATACTTGTGATGTAGAAATAATAAGAGATGTTTTGAATGAGAAAGTAAATCTAAAAAAAGAAGTTATTATTGACGGTGAAGAGACTACACTTCATAATAATAAATCATCTGGCATAAAAATAGTGTTATCTTTTATTAGTGTTGTTATATTGGTTGGAGTAGGACTATTTACTTTCCATGATAAAATAGTTGATTATTTTAATAATGCAAATAGTAAAACATATACTACAATTCCTAAAAATATACAAGGAAAGTATTTTTTTCAAAAGTCTACAACTAGAGTTATTTATGATTATTATTTAAAAATATATGATACTAAAATAGATGATTCAGTATGCAATCGTTCATTCAATAGTATTCAAGACATATATTCAAGTTGTATGGATTTTCATTATTCAGCTAAGAATATAAATTGTACAAATGATAATAATTGCTCTTTTGATATTTATAAGTTGAACGAAAAAAATCAAGAAGAAAAAACAGCTACATGCACTACAAGTATAGGTACTATAATGTGTGTTTATTTATCGGGGGTTACTTATACTTATTCAAAAATAGAATCTTAGCATTAACAACATTATGAATCTAGGTGGTAAAAATAAAAAGACTATCTTTGAAGTTAAATATGAATTAATCTAATACTTTTTTGTATTAGTTTTTTCTTTTGTAAAAATACTTTTAAATGTTGTTACAATTTTAATTATTTTATATACTCTTGATAATTATTCTATTAAGAGTTAATTATGGTTAAGGTGATAGAAGATGAAGAGAAATAAAGATAAATTGATAAATGATAAAACACTTCCTGCTCATAATTTTATCACTAGAGAACTTGTTAGAAGAAAGATGGTAACTGATGATTCTGATTTTGAACTGTATTTATATGATGCTTTGTTTGAAGAATTACTTTTAAGGTACGAA
>CACZQK010000046.1 GCA_902783315.1 uncultured Erysipelotrichaceae bacterium
CCTTCTCTAGCGGCTCTTGCGGCATCATCGACACTATTGACTGCGCCTTCTCCAGTGGCTCTTGCGGCATCATCGACACTATTGACTGCGCCTTCTCCAGTGGCTCTTGCAGCATCATCAATACTATTGACTGCTCCTTCTCTAGCGGCTCTTGCAGCATTATCGACACTATTGACTGCTCCTTCTCCAGCGGCTCTTGCAGCATCATCAACACTATTAGCTGCTCCTTCTCCAGCGGAGCTTGCAACTTGTATATTGTCTGGGTGGTATTTTTTCGCAGCTTCATAGTAGGCATTTTTTGCTGCTTTATATTCGGCTTCTGATATTTCTTTATTATTCCATTGTTCCTTTATCTTGGACCATTCATTTTTAGCGTTCATAAACTCATCAGATGCTCTTGCGGCATCATCGACACTATTAGCCGCTCCTTCTCCAGCGGCTCTTGCGGCATCATCGACACTATTAGCCGCTCCTTCTCCAGCGACTCTTGCGGCGTCTTCGGCACTATTGGCTACATTGCTCCCATTAAGTTTGGATGTAACTCCTTTTATAAGATAGTGGAATCCTACAACAAATCCTGCTTGCATTGCTCCTGTTTTTATTCCTAATCCAAATGCTTTATCATAATCATAATTTGCTTGTAAACCTGCTTGAGTTCCAGATCCTATTCCACCAACGGCGGCAGTTGTTGCAGTTGCTGCCAGTGAACCCATACCAGCAAACATCCCTGTAGTTGCTCCAGCTAATACTCCAGTTCCACTTGCAACTCCTCCAACACCACCAACCAAGGCGCCTCCAACGGCTAAAGCAGCTGTATATCCCACCGCTGTTCCTATTGTTTTGAAGACTTTATCTGCTATAAAGCCATCTTCACGCATATAACTTGCTTTAACCATTCCACTTAATTCATTCTTATATCTTTCTTGAAAAAAATCACCTACATGGTCTTTTTTTACATACTCACCAACATTTTCTTTGAATTTTGAGTCAAAGATTCCTCCTATCCATCCAATTCCTGATATAAATCCATCTGAAATTTGTTCTCCTGCTATTCCTAATCCTTCTAATAATTTTGTTCCAGCTAAACCAACAGTAGATAGAGTGCGGGCAAATGGATTTATTCCTTCTACTTCTTTATTATATTGTTCAACCATTTCTGCTTTTTGTTGAATTGTTTTAATCATTTGTTCAATTGTTTCGCTACCTTTATTTGTTGCCTCCAAACCACTTGAAAGGCCACTAGTATTTACATGTTCGATTCCGCGGGCACTATTTACTACGGATATTGCATTGCTAATTTCAGATTCTGTAGATGATAATTCATCTTTTGCCTGGTTCAACAATTCTATTGATTCATTTATTAATGCTGAATTATAATTTAGCTTTGCCATTAGGATACACCTTCTCTAGTTATTCTTTTTTAGACTCTCTTGATATGCTTTTAATTCTTCTAATTGTGCATTATATACTTGTGTTGCTTCGGCAATTACTTGGTCTGCATAATTTTGAAGAGCCGTTTTTAAAGATATTAAGTCTTCTCCTATTTGGGTTATTGCTGGTTCTAAACTTTTCTCATCAACGGAAAGAGCTTTTTGGTTACAAGTTTCTCCTGCTTCTCTCACCATGATTCCACTTCTGACTATATCTGTTACCGCTTCTTTATACTGTTTACATCCAGCTTCTATTGTTTTTAAATCTATAAGTTGAGATTCACTTGTTATACCATATGCCATTTTTATTCTCCTCTATTTTATGTATATTTTTTCATAAAAACAAAAAAAAAGCAAGCCCTCTTATATTTGAGATTCAGATAAAATCATGAAGAAAACGAGATTAATATATTGACTGTCTTACTACACAAAAATTGATAGACATATATAATAGTAAAATTTAGTTACGTTAAATGAAACTATCATAAAATACCTGTAAAATAATCTTAGAGGTCAAATTTAGTGAAAAAAAGTTAACTAAACTAGAGATAATTGAAAAACTATTAAATAAATATACTGGTGGTATTGATAGACTTAGTTATAATGCTTTAAAACAATTCAAAGGAAAGATTAAATATAAGATTTGATATTGTTGTTGTCTCTTTTCTTGCTATCTTAGGTAATTGTAATGATTGGAAAGAAATTAGGGAGTTTTCTATTAAGAAAAGAGTTTATTTAAAAAACTTTCTTATGCTTTCTGGTGGTGTTCTTTTGATATTACTTACAAGAAATCAATTATTAGTCCTGAACAATTAGAAAATGTTTGTGTTCTCTTTGCTTAAGATGTTTTAAAGCTTTTTTAATTGAAAGAGGTATCTTAAATAATGTTTTTAAATGTTTATTCTAATAACCTTAGCTTGTGGGTTTCTAGTGAAGAATTGAAGACAAAATAAATGAAATTCCAAGTACACTTAAAATATTAGACAGAATTTATATAAAGGAAACATCATTACATAGGATGCTCTTAATACCCAAAAAAATAATATTGAAAAATCCCACTCATCTATAATACTTATGAGTACTATCAAACTGAAGATATCAAATAGTATCATGATTTAAAATAATGGAAAAGAGTAAAATCATTGGGTTTAGTAAAAACGATTATTGAGAAGAACAAAAAGAAAGCAATTGAATTTAGAGATTATATTTCAAGCTTATATTTAAATATCGAAACGTTTTTAACAAGATGAGAATTCTACAATGAATAAGAATGCATTATTAAATCTGCAAATATTAAAAAAATTAAGTCTTGCATTAGACTATGAAAATGAAATATTGCGTTTTTTTCAATATATTAGCTCATTAACAAAAAACAGTCAAAAGCCTTATAAAATAAAGCTAATATGACTGCTTTAATTGTTTTTCTTTTATCCTATATAATTACTTGTTTCAGTTTTCTAGTCCAATTACTAGTAAATACGTATCTGGTGGATTATAATGGCAAACTTGAAGTACAATTAATCTATCTTGACTCATTACTTCTAAATTATTATTTCTATATAATGTATTTTGCAATAATTTTCCGACATGTTTTAAAAAATCTTGATCATCACGAAAGATTAATTTCATATGTTCATTGTCGGCATCTGTTATAATCTTAACAGCAATTATTTCATAATGGACTTTTTTCTCATCAATACTTAGATAAATATCTTTATAATTATCAAATATATTTTTATCTGTATAGGCTTCTAAATTAATAAATGGTAACTGTGAAAAATATTTTTCATTCCTAGTATTATGTCCATATATATTTATTTGTTTATTATTGGCTAAGTCTGTATTTCGATAATCAAAAAATGGAACGCCTAACCCATCATATTGATTATATAAATTATTGTTTAAATAAAAAGCATTATTTTCTGCTCTTGTTACTAGGGCATTAATGTTTAAATTAGGAAGTTCCAGTCTACCCATAATATATGGATTTCCATATTGTTCACGGTATGATGGTAATTCATTTGTATAATTACTTATTTCTTCTTTTTTTTGTTCTTTATAGTCATCTTTATCAGAATAGTTCTGTTCTTTTTTTTCCTTGATTAAATCTTCTACACTTGGTATTGTTTTTCTTTTATATTCTTGATAAACAAGACTGATTCCTAAGGATATTAATGATGATAATAATATAATTCCAATATAAATTATATATTTCTTTTTATTCTTCATTATACTTCTCCTAATTATATTTTTTTCAAGAAAAGTTCTATTCCTTGATTTTGGTCTATTCTTCTTCTTGTTGCTTGTTCCAATCTTTGGCAGTTACCTTTTACCACATAACTAAATGGGATGTTGGTAACTAAGGAATAATCACTTTCGTTTGAACAAATTGCTATCACATCACTTAAAGCAAAATTGTTTTTCAGTCCTATTTGATCTACACCTGAAAACATACTGTTTTTTCCAGAAACTATCTCTAGATACATCTTATCTTTTTCCATAAATATAGAACTATTCACGTTTATTTTATTTAATTTTTCTTTTTCTTCTTCCTTTTCTATTTCTATTTCTATTTTGAATATGTCTTTTTTTTCTATTTCTGCTGATTTTTGATATATTGTGTCTTCAGCATAATAATTAATATTATGGCCTTCAAAAAGGTTAGCTATTTTCTTTAAATTTGATACTGCTAATTTCTTTTTTGAAATACATTGTTCTTTTAATACATCATAAATGTAGCTTCCATTTAAGGAAATAATATAATCAATAAATGGAAAGTCTTTATTATATTCTAATACTTCTTGATAAGTCCTATTTGTGCAAACACAAAAGAGAATTCCTTTCTTGCGAATTCTTTCTATTTCTAGCATTATTGATTGTGAAATGGCATATTCGTCATCGATTAATGCGTGATAAAAACTAATGGCTATCATCTTTTTCATTTTTTCTTACTCCTTTTTGATTAAATATGCTTATAATTGTTATTAGTATTATTGATGATAATATGTAACCGGCTAAAACATCGCTTGGATAATGAACTCCCACATATATTCTACTGCATCCAATTCCTAATATTAGTAGCACTAATATACTTATGATGAAATATTTTAGATAATTGTTTTTTATGTTTTTATTTACAAAATAAATTAAAAATCCATAGATAGCAATAGATATCATAGAGTGACCAGAAGGAAAAGAATACCCTCCTTGTTTGATTAATTTCATGTGGTTTGGTCTTGGTCTTTGAATGGTATATTTTACTAGTTGATTTAATAAAACCGTTACTAATACAGTTGTTCCTAATATGTATCTATCTTTTTTTGGAAGAAAAATTAATAAAACTACTGTAATACAAAAGATGCTAATAGTATTTCCAAATTTTGTTATTGTCGTGAAAAAATTATCAAAAAAACTATTTCTTAAATGAAAAATATTCGTGTATATATCATTGTCAATTTTAACAAAACTATTTGTTAAAATCATTCCCATTATAATAATATAAAAGATAAATAATGTAATTATTAAAATATATCGTTTTTTCATATATCTCCTAATTTATTTAGCGATTCCATGAATTCTTGTTTATATATTTCTACTCCTGGTTGATTGAAAGGATCTACCTCAAACAAAAATCCTGAAAAAGCAGCACTTAACATAAAAAAATATATTAATGTGGAAACAGTCTCTAAATTTAATTTTTCTATCGATATTTCTATGCAGGGAACTGAACCCTTAAAATGAGCACTCATTGTTGAATCTAGAATAATATTATTTATTTCCTGTAAGCTTTTATTTTTATAATTTATAAAATTATTAACATTTTCTATTTTTATAAATGTTTCAAAAATAATTTTATTTCCTTCTTGAATAAATTGTCCTAGAGAATGCAAGTCTTTCGTATATACACATGAAGTTGGATAAATTCCTACTCCTTTTTTTCCTTCTGTTTCCCCAAATAACTGTTTTATCCATTCTGTAAGGCCTTGCATATTTTGTTCAAATACGCAAAAGCTTTCTATCAGTTTTCCTTTTTCAAATAACAATTTTCGAATAATAGCATATTCGAGGGCTCTATTAATTAATCTTTTTCCATCGTAATATCCATCTATTATTTTTTCTATATCATAATTTAGTGCTAATGGCAGCAAATGAGCAGAAGTAATGAAAGAAAAACGTCCACCAATATCTTTGGGAAATTCAAATGACTTGTAATTGTTTTTTTTCACTTCTTCGTTAAGATTACCAGTTTCTTTATTTGTTGTTATAAAAATTCTTTTTTGTATTTCTTCTTTTGGATATTTTCTTTTTAATAACTTTTTTATTTCAGAATAAGTAATATTCGTTTCTATTGTTGTTCCGCTTTTGCTAATTACATTTAAACAAAAATTTTTTTCTTTTAAATAAATTATCAATTCTTCTAAATATTTACTTGATAAAGTTGTTCCGGCATAAATAATTTCAAAACTTTCATCATTAAAATATTTCTTAAATATTTCATGAAAGGCGTGGCTTCCTAGAAAAGATCCACCTATTCCAATTACTACCATGCATTCAAAATTGTTCTTTATATATTTAGCTGTTTTTTTGATATCATTTATTGTTTCCTTTAAAACAGGCTTTGTCCATCCTATCATGTTACTATTTGTTAGTTTGTCAATATAGAATTCTTTTTTAGCATAATAATAATTAAATCTTTCTTGATTAATAAATGGCTTTACATATGTTTCAAAATCAAATCTTATCATTCTATCTCCTTTCTTATATTGTACCATATATCGTTTTTTGTGAACAGTATTGGTTTTTATTCTTTTTTGGCATTTTCATATATAATTGCTTCATATAATAAGTCTACTAAATGATTACTAGGCTGCAATTTGTATTTTTCTTTTATTTTTTCAAAGACATCATAACTATGTTGCATATTTAGATATGGATAAATCAATTCCTTTTTATTTTTTAATTCTTTTAGATAATCTAGCGTATATTCCTCTTCTATTATTAATAGTGGGTAATCTTTCACCCATTTTTTAAATTTTTCCAGTATAAAATATTTATTTTTGACATAGGTGAATTGATTTTTATCATATGAAATCATTTGTCTTATATCTGAATTATCAATTAAATTATTTGTTACTCGATAATCAAATCTATCTTCTAGGGAAATACCATTTAATTTTAAGGCACTTATTTGGGCAATAAAACCTTTTTCACAATTACTAAGGGTTGGAATAATTTCTACTATTATATATTTATCTTTTTTTAAATCCATATTTCTCCTTTCTTATGTCGTTTTTATTATACTAAAAAATATCAATTTTTACAAAAAAAAGAGAATAACATAATAGCTACTCTCCTTTTTCTTCTGTAATGAATATTGTTATGTTATGTTCTTGGCCATCATTTTTTAGAGTTATTGTTTTAGATAATTTTTTATTTTCACTTAATCCTTCTTTATTTTTGCTTTCTTTTTCTATTTTGATATTGTAAGTTGTATCTAGATATTTATATATTACTTTGTAGCCTCCCCATTCTTTCGGAATAGTTGGTTTGATTTCTAACTTATTTCCACACTTCTTTATTCCTAATATGGATTCTATTCCAAAATGATAAAGCATCCCCGATGAGCTTGTATACCAAGTTCTATCTCCTCTTCCTATGAATTTAGCTGATGAATAAATATCCTCAGCTGCTACATATGGTTCAACTTTATATTTTTCTGCATTTTCTTTGTTTTGTGTACGATTTATCGGATTCATCATTTGATAATATTGATAGGTCTTATCACGATATTCTAACTGTGTTAGGGCCATTAAATACCATACTACTGAAGGGTTATGCTGGCCACCATTTTCACGAATTCCAGTTGGGTAATTCATGATATTTCCTGGATTATTTAAAGTCTTTGAAAAAGGTGGTGTTAACAATTTTATGATTTCGTTGTTTTTGTCAATTAGCTGTTTTTCAACTGAATTAATGATTTTTTTTGCTCTATTTTTTGGAACAATTTGACTTATGATAGAAAAGCTTTGGGTTAAAAGATCAATTTGGCATTCTCTATTTTCATGGCTTCCTAATTTATCTTTATTGTCATAAAAAGCTCTTAAATAGTGATCTCCATCCCAGCCTTTAGTATTTATACTTTCTCTTAGTTTTTCATTAAAATCAGTGAATTTTGTACAATCAAAATCTTTTTTGTATTGTTGCATTATTTTTTTAAAGCTTTCAATAATGTTATATAAGAAGAATCCTAATAAAATGCTTTCTCCCTTTCCTTTAATACCTACTTGATTCATTTCGTCATCCCAATCGCCGATACCTATTAGTGGGATGTTATGCTCACCCATTGAGGATATTGATAACTCTAACGCTTTTAAACAGTGATTCAATAATAAGTCTTTATTTTCTGAATAATAAAACACAATTTCTTTAGACATTTCATATTCACTTAATTCTTCTCCGATTGTATAGGGAATTTTTTCCTCTAAGATATTATAATCTCCTGTTATTTTTATATAATTTAGCGTTGCGTATGCTAGCCATAAATGATCGTCTTGATGACGACTTCTTCGACCAAAATGCGTTTGCTCATTCCACCAATGGAGAACATCTCCTTTTTCAAATTGATGAGCTGCACTCATTAAAATTTGCTTTCTCGTGTATTCTGGGTTTATTAATATTATATTAATAGCATCTTGTAGCTGATTCTTGTAATTGAATACTCCATCTGCTTTATAGTATCCAGCTTTTGCTAAAATTCTTGAAGATATTGTTTGATATAAATACCATCCATTTATCATATAGTTAAAACTTTCATCCGGAGTATATATTTGAATTTTTCCTACTAATTCATTCCAATGTTCTTTTACATTTTCTAATTCGCTTTTACAACTTTCAATTGTTTTATATTTATTTAATAACTTTATAGTTTCTTCATTTTTCGTACAGCCTAAAACAAAAGCAATTATTTTTTCTTCCTGAGGTGCTAATTCTATTTTACATCCTATTCCTTTTTCTAGTATTTTATTTATTTCTAGAAATTCAATAGTCTCTGAACATGATAAGAAGGCATTAATGTCAGAATAGTCAGTATTACAAACATTGTGTATTTTTAAATAATTATCTTTTTCTATGTATTCTGCTAAGACATTAGTGGTAGCAACTTCTTCTGAGATTCCTAAAACTGGTTTTATAAAAAATTCAATTTTAACAATATTTTTGTCTTTTGTTTTATTTTTTATCTTCAATAGATAAATTTTAATATTATCTTTTTCTGGCACAAACTCAATTATTTTATGTGATAAGTCATCCGTATTACTTTCCAATATAGTGTATCCAAAGCCATGAATACATTTTTCTGGATCAAATACCTTTCCATTAAACTTAAACCATTCACTTTTTTCATTTATTATTGACTCATTACTACAGGCTGTTATTTTAAAATTATTTGAATTATAGGCATATGTGTATCCACAACCATTATTACTAATGATTGTTCCAAAAGTTTTATTTGCTATAACATTTACCCATGGCATGGGAGTATTTTTGTTATATATGAGATACTCTGTGCCATTCTTTATAAAACCACCAAAACCATTATCAAACGATAATTTTTCTTTTTGCTCTGATTTTATATTTTTCTCTGTCATAATACTATAATCTACTGTTCGTATATTAGTTTCTAGTTTATCCAGGTATTCTTTTAAACTAATAGGAGTATCTAATAGAAAATAGACCTTAGAAATTGTTTTTAACAATTTTTTTTCTTCAATCGTCAACTTGTCTTCATCTATGACTGTCACATTTCCTGGAGTATGATAAAAACTATTCATTGCATATATTCGATATAATTCATCCATTATTTCTGTTTCTATTTTATTTTTAAGATTATTCTTCTCATTATTTACTATTATAATATCTATAAATATAAATTTGTTTTTATAATATTCGAACATTTTTAATATATCATAAATGAAATTCATAGCATTAATATTCATTACTTCTACAGTAATAATTGGTCTATGGCCACTAATTCCATATTTCCATAAACCATTTTGTCCTATCGTATTTTGGCCTAGTGTTTTAATTTTCTCAGCTGTTAGTGATATATGTTTTTCTTGATATAAGTAACTTAATATTTGGTGAAAATTAGTTATATTCTCTTTTGTAATATTTTGATTTTTAATTGCGGAGTTCGTTATCAATGCGGATGATTTAAATTCTTCTTCTAGTCTTCTTGACATACTGTAATATTTCAAAATTTGATGAATTTGTTTTCTGCTTTGTCCTACTCCTATTATTAAATATATAGAAGTCTCTTTATTGGGAAATACTTTAATCTTATTTCGTAGTGATAAAATTGGATCGATATTATCTCCACAGTAATTTGTCAATTTTTCATTTAGAGCTTTGGCATTATTTAATGAATTGTTTCTTCCAATAAATTTTTCTCTCTCTGTTTCGTAGGTATATTCTTCTAATGGATTTTGTGCCATCATTCTTAGAAAAATGTAATTTTCTCTGTTAGCATACTTTTTATTTTTCCTTATCGCTATTAATGAGTTTGTTGTTTCATCATATTCTGTATACATAAATTTATCATTTATATCTATCTTGTTATTATCAAGCAAGAGTTCTATGTAACTGGTTATTTCGATTGTTTTTTCTGAACTACTTTCATTTTTAATAATAACTTTTCTGATTTCAACATCATATTTATTGCTGATAACAATTTCTGTCGTTGTTATCATATTTTCATCTCGTCTTATATATTTTATTTTATCTAAATCTAGGATAGCCTCATATTGACTAGGTTCAATATTCATAGGAGCATAAGTGTTACTCCAAACATAATTTGTAGATAGGTTTTTAAAAAACAAAAAAGTTCCATTGTTTGACATTGTCATTTTTTTGTATTGATTTAGTTGTAAGGTTCTAAACTTTGATAAACTATTGCCTCTGTCATCTATAATGATGCTATAATTTTTATGAGATAAGATAGTCATTTTTGGTAATTTATTCATTTGTTTAAAAATAGATGTATCATTTTCTAAGTGTTTGTTAGAACTATCATATTTTTTATATTTTACTATTTTTTTATCCATTAATGTTTTTACTTGGGCATCTTCCTTTAATAAAGGTTCAAAGGCTTTAATATTAATATTGGAATGAAAATATTTTTTTATGATATCATTTTTTAAATAATTGGTAATTGCTAATAAACTCATTCCTTGGTATTTGGAAGAATAAACTTGATTTATTTCTTTATTATTATAGTCATATGATTCATATAGCCCATATTTACCATAAATGCCTAGTTTTTTAAATTTTCTTATATTGTTGTAAGTGTATTTTGGAAAGTGTTCAATAATCATTAAAGTGGTATGTGGTAATAATGTCCTTTCCGCTTTTTTATTTTCTCTAGCCAATCTAGAAATTTTCCAAGGAAACTTATAGGAGATTTTCGTTATATATTTTTTCTGTTGAAGACAAATAAAATTATAGATATAGTCTAAAAAAGTATCAGGGTAGCTTTTTATAAATAGCGATAGAATGTAGTATTCATTTGTGTCTTCAGAACTTGATGGTAGCTCTTTTAGTCTTTGGGATATTGACAAAGATTCTAATAAAGTGGGCCAGTGGTTTGGTGGAACCAAATGGAAAGAGCTGGCAAGGTAACTTGTTAATATGGACTCTGATGTAAATATATTATAGCTATCAGATATTAGACTATTTTCTTCTTCATTATATCCAATGCTAAATAGATTTTTCTTTGTATATAGTTTTTGAAAATCTGTATTTTTTATAAGCCTATCACATACATTTGCTAATTCATCCTTTTTTTGTTCTTTTAAAAATTCTTGAGTAACAATAAGAAAAGCTACTAAGCTTGCTGAAGAAGTTGTTGAGATAATACGTGGTTTTAAAACTTCTTTTGTCGTAATATTATACCAACTGTATAGGTGGCCATTCCATTTTTCTAATGAATCGATAGATTTCAAAATTTTTTCTAATAAGAAGATCACTTTTTCTTTATTAATCAATCCTAACTCATAGGCACTGATAGCGCTTGTCAAGGAATATCCTATAGCAGTTGGAGAAGTTTTTTTAGCAAGCTCTTCTGTCTTTTCTTGATAATTATATGGAATCAGATAGTTGCATTTTTCTTTCAAATTATTATCAAAAAATTCCCAAATATTTGTTGATAATACTTTTAATTCTGCTATTGCTTTTTGATTTAGTACTTTTTGGTGATGAATTTTTGCTTGACTCATTTTATATAAAATAAATGGAGTCGTAATAAAAATAAATGAAATTATGAACGAAAAATAATTATGATTTAAAAAACCAATTCCTGCGATAGTAATTCCTACTATTAAATTAGAATTGAAACTTTGTATGTAATTTTTTAAATTGTTTTCTGACTTGTTTTTTATTTTTTCATTGACCAACTCTTTAAATAAATTTTTATGATTACTTTCTAAGTAGTATATTGTAATAAAAAGGGCTTTCATATAAAGTTTTGTATAAAATGGAATGGTCGCTATTACTACATATACATGAAGGAAGAAATTTATAACTTTATGATACAGATTTTGGCAAATTTCATTTTTATATGATTTTTGTCTATGACACAGTGAAAAAATTACTGAGGTTGCTATTTCTATCATTACAAATATCATCCAAAGCAGATTGTTTTTAGTTAATTTGGCAATAGATAGGAAAAGTATTATCAGTAACATTGGTGGTAAAAAAAGTTTTAAAATATTATCTAATATTTTGTATTTTTCTAAAAATTTGATTGAATTCTCTGCTTTTAAATTTTTTTTCTTTTTAAAATATTCTATAACTTGGATATTTTCTCTAGCAAATTCATATTCTTGGGCTGTTGTTGATAAAAAGTCATTTTTGAAATCATCGAATATCTCAATATCAGACGTATAGGCACATCGTAAATAACTTCTTTCTAATAAATCATAAGAAGAATTTGAACTATATGGAGACATATTATTCGTTACGTCATTAAAAATTTTTAAATCATAAATCCCTATTCCTGCAAAACTTCCTTCTGCAAAAATATCTTGATATAGTTTTTGATTCATATGAATATCAAAAAATTTACTTTTTCCAAAAATCTTATTATATAAACTTCTTTCTTCTAATTTAGGATTATTCATTATTCTAGGTTGTAACATTGCATATCCAGCTATTATTTTTGTTCTTTTTTTATCTAGAATTGCTTGATTAAGTGGATGATCCATTGCTCCAACTAATTTAGGAATAGTATCCATTGATAATCTAGTATTTGGACTTAAGATAACAAGATATTTTATTCCTAGCTTATTTTTATGAAGCATATTTACATTATAGTGTTTTTCTTCATCTACATATTCTCCTAATAAGACTTTATTTAATTGAAGAAGTGCTCCTTTTCTTCTGGCATATCCTAGATAGCAATTTTCTTTCTTGTCCCAAAGCCTTTTTCGGTACACAAAATAAAAAATATTTTGTTGATATTTAGCATTTAATTCTTCTGCATACTTTTTGCCATATTCTGAGATTATTTTGTCATCACTTTCAATTTTTTTATTAGATTCTTTTGGATCAGCTAAAATAGTAAAGTATAAGTTTTCTTTGTTATTTAATAAATAAAAGGATTCTAAATTATCAAAGATCTGTTGGATCCTTTTTGTATTTTGAATAACAGTTGGAATTACTATCATTGTTTTTGATTCTGGTGGAATTTTTTGGGAATAATCTAATTTTGGGAGAATGCTTGAGGGTGTGATGCATCCTAATATTTTATCTATAATTCTTTTTACAATCTGACTAACTGGTATAAATAAAATTAGGATACCCAATATTTTTGATTTTATAAAATATTGGGTTAGAAGGAATGACAATATACTGCTTATTACTAGTAAACTTATTATGTAAATTATTCCTATCACGCTGGATTTTTTTCTTTTCATGAGTTTAAATCCAATGTGTTCATTTTTGTTTAATATTTTTTTTATATAGTGATATTCATCTAAATGATTTTTCTTTGCTAATCTTATTATTTGATTTCGATATGTTTTTTTTGATTCTGCTGTCATATTTTTATAGACTGAATCCATTAACAAACTTTGCTCTATTTTTGAGGCTTTTTCATATAACTTTTCCAGTGTGATTTCAGAGATTTCTTTTAAGCTATTGAAAATATTTGATATTAAAATACTATTTTCAATTTTTCTTTTACTTTCTTGATTAATAATTTCTTTTAAACTAATTGATTTTTTTTGTAAGTACTCATTTAGTTCTTTAAATAAATAATTTTTTTCTTTTTTCATTTTATTTATTTGATTGTTTAATTCAAAAATAAAATGACTGTTGTTTGAAATATCCAAATCTGGTGGTAAAATAGCTTCTATTTTTAAATCATGATTTTCTTTTATAAATTTAGAAGCGTCTTCTTGATCTATTATTTTTTGATATTCTTCCCTACATAAATTGTTTAATCTTTCCACATAAATGATTATGAAAGTATATAGTAAAACTTCTAATTCTTGATAGTTAAATGATTGATGATTTATATCTTGATATTTTAATAATTCCTCTGATATTTTTTCTAAATTAAGATTATAGTTTTTGCTATTGGTAAAACTTTTTAAAAAATAATAATTTTTTTGCATTGTTTTATAATTCTTTTTTAAAAACTTCTTTTTCTTCTTAATGTCTTTTTTTACTTTAACAAGCACATAATAATTATTGATTAACCATTCATTTGGTGTTTCTATATATTCATTGTTTTTTGTTTTATTAATTAAAAAGGTGTAATATTTTGATAAATCTGCAAAAGCTTTGTAAAATTCTTTTATTATATTTGTCATTATCTACACTCCTTATAGTTCAAGTATATCATAATTTGTTTGTAATAACTATAAATAGCTTCTTAAAAAAGCACAAAAAAACTCGATTTCTCGAGTTATTTTTTCATGGCGGAGTAGGAGAGATTTGAACTCTCGCGCCAGTTGCCCGACCTACACCCTTAGCAGGGGCGCCTCTTCAGCCTCTTGAGTA
>CACZQK010000047.1 GCA_902783315.1 uncultured Erysipelotrichaceae bacterium
CACAAAAAAATACTAATTTACTTTAGAAAGAAGATATGATATAATACAAGCTACTTAAAGAGGGGATAATATGCTAGTACCACAGTATTATGAACAATATTATGCAACAAAGTATGCAGAAAGAAAATTGGCTGCTATCAATAAAGAATATGGAAGAAAACAACCATTTTTTAGATTTCCTAAGGAAATAATTGAAAGATATGCTTATTTTACAAACAGTAGATGTAAAGAATGTGGTGGTAAGTGCTGCAAAGAAATGCCCTGCGGTTTTGCTCCTTGGGATTTTTTAACTTTAAACGATGAAACATACATAAGAAGAATATTAGAAACCGGGGTTTTGACTATTGCAGATTTTACCTATACTAATTATACATGTACCAGATTTTCAAAAAATTATTATTATATTTTAAGACCAAGCTGTTGTGATGAAAAAAATAGAGTAGTTGGGAATAATTCTAATAGAGTTTTTGAAGGCAACCCAAGATGTGTATTTTTGAGTGAAAGCGGCTGCATGTTAGAACCGGAATTTAGACCAACAGTAGGATTGATATACGATTGTCAGGGGCAAATATTTTCAGAAGAAAGAATATACGAAAAATGGATCCCATATCAGGATTTATTAAGGACCTTGTTTGAAAAAAAAAACCCCTATTCTTCTTTTAAAGAATTAAAAGCTAATAGGATACCACAAGAAAGACCACCAGCAACAGAAAAAGAAGTAAAACAATTTAAAAAAGCTTTATTGAGTATCTATCCATAATCTATTATGATATACTAATATAGGTGATAAGATGAAAAACTTTAAAGAAAAACTAAGCTTAGTTCCAACTAAACCAGGAAGTTATCAAATGAAAAATAAAGATGGTATTGTAATTTATGTTGGAAAAGCCAAAAATCTTCAAAGAAGGTTAAGAAGTTATTTTACGAGGACTCTAACTGGAAAAACAAAATTATTAGTAGATGAAATTGATGATTTTGAATATATTGTCACCTCATCAGAATTAGAAAGCTTAATCTTAGAAATAACTTTAATAAAGAAATATGATCCTAAATATAACATATTACTTCGAGATGATAAATCATATCCATATATTGAATTAACAAATGAAGTATATCCAACCCTAAAAGTAGTACGAAACGTTAAAAGAAAGAAAAATAAAAATCATTTATATGGACCATATCCTAATGTATCAGCTGCTAGAAAAACAGTTAATATCATAAATCGATTATACCCATTAAGAAAATGTGATAAAATGAAAAAAGAATTATGTCTTTATTATCATATTCATGAATGCTTAGGGTATTGCACGAAAAAAATAGATAAAGATATTATTGATGTAATGAAAAAAGAAATCATTTCTTTTCTAAAGGGAGATTCATCAATTATAACCGAGAAAATTGAAAAGGAAATGGCTTTAGCTTCAAACTCTATGAATTATGAAAGAGCTTTAGAATTAAAAAATATGCTTTCAGATATTAATACGACTCTAAGAAAACAAAAAATTGATTTAAATCAAAATTATAATTTTGATTTAATAAACTATTATTATGAAAATAATTATTTAAGTATTGAAATATTCTTTATCAGAGAAGGACTACTCTTTGGAAGACATAATGAAATTATTTCATCACTAGGAGATATTAATAATGAAGTAACAGAATATTTAATAAAATTCTATGATAAAGGGATTATTCCTCATGAATTTTTAGTTCCAGAAGAAATAGAAAAACAACTACTAGAAGATTATTTTAAAGTAAAAGTACTTTCACCTCAAAAAGGAAAATTGAAAAAACTCTTAGACTTAGGAAAAGAAAATGCTAAAGAACAATTAGAACTACAAGAAGAAACATTAAAAAAAGATGACAATGAAAGAAAGAAAGCTTTAGAAGAATTAAAGAATTTGTTAGGATTAAAACAATTAAGAAGAATGGAATCTTTTGATAATTCACACTTGTTTGGAACCTTCTATGTAGGAGGAATGGTCGTTTTTGATGACTTTCTCCCAAATAAAGATCTGTATAGAAAATATAAAATATCTACAGATGTAAAAGATGATTTAAGTGCGATGAAAGAAGTAGTCTATAGAAGATATTTTAAAACATTGATGGGAGAGGCTTATACTCCAGATTTAATTATTATGGATGGAGGACAGTTACAGATAAGTGCTTGCAAGGAAATACTAGACTCTTTAGGGTTAAAAATTCCTATTATTGGTCTTATAAAAGATAAAAAACACAAAACAAATCAAATTATGAATGAAAAGTATGATATACTAGAAGTAGATAAAGATTCAAAATTGTTTCTATTTTTAACAAGAATTCAAGACGAAGTACATAGATATGCAATAACTTATCATAGAAATATAAAAGCCAAAGGAGCTTTATCAAGTATTTTAGATGTTGTTCCAGGAATAGGCGAAGTTCGCAAAAAAGAATTACTAAAAAAATTTGGATCTTTAAAAAAAATGAAAGAAGCCACAACTGAAGAATTAGCATCAATAGTCGGACAAGATATTTCGAAAAAGTTAAAAGAATATTTAGAAAATATAAAAAATAGGGGATAAATTTATGATGAAAAATAATAAGGGCCTTACAATGATGGAATTACTAGCAACTATCGTAATATTAGGTATTTTAACAGGATTAGCGTTTAATACTTATCTTAAGTATATTGCAAAAACAAGAGAGAAAGCTTATAATTTTTTAATAGAATCATCAATTTCAGCAACAGAAGCTTATTTGATGGATCATCAAAATGTAACGAAAGTAAATTTTGATACTTTGGTAAATAATGGATATTTAGAAAGCAGTCGTGATCCAGGAGATGAAGAAAATAATTGCATCGGAACAGTTAAAATAATCAAACAAACTTTTACGGATGATAGACTGCTAGATAAAAACGATTTTGTTGTTGACCTATGCTGCAAAAATGTGAACTATCAATACAATAGTAGTACTGACCAAAAAGTAAAAACAGCAGATTGTCAAGCTGAAAGGAACAGCGAAGATTACACCGGATAAGATATTAAGGTGAAGAAATAAAAGAATAAGTAAATTATCTAGATAAGAGTCTTTTGAAAGATTCTTATTTTTGTTATAATGAAAAAGAGGTGAAAGTTGAGGATATCCTCAACAATAGTATGAGTAGTATTAAAGTAATGAATGAAGTCCTTGCTAATAAAATAGCAGCTGGGGAAGTAGTAGAAAAAACAATGAATGTTGTAAAAGAATTAGTAGAAAATGCCATAGATGCAGAAAGTACCGAAATAACAGTAAAACTAATTGACTCAGGAGTAAAAGAAATAGAAGTAAGTGATAATGGAATAGGGATGGATGAAGAAGACGCAAGACTAGCTTTTCAACGCCATGCAACCTCAAAATTAAAAAAATTAGAAGATTTATTTTATATAGAATCGCTAGGTTTTAGAGGAGAAGCACTGCCATCAATTGCTAGTGTTTCTAATGTTTGTTTAAAAACAAGTAATGGCAAAATAGGAACACGACTTACTCTTTCAGGTGGTGAAAACATGCACATCGAACGCTCTGACCTGCAACAAGGAACAACCATTACGGTAACAGATTTATTCTACAATACCCCTGTAAGATTAAAATATTTAAAAAATTTGTATATTGAACTTGCTAATATTGTAGAATATATGAATAAAATGGTTTTATCATATCCAAATATAAAGTTTACTTTAATAAATAATGATAAAATACTATTGAAAACAGATGGAAATGGTGATTTATTAAAGGTCATCTATGAAATATATGGAATAGACATAACAAAAAAAATGATCCCAATTGAAGGGGAAAATGATGATTATTATATTCATGGATATATATCGTATCCAGAAGTAACCAAGCCCAATCGTAATTCTATTACAACATTAGTAAATGGAAGAGTTATTAAAAATAATGAATTAAATAAATGCATTATTGATTGCTATCACACGTATATTCATAAAGATAGATATCCTGTTATTATATTAAATATAGATGTTGATCCAATCCTAATAGATATTAATATTCATCCAACTAAAATGGATATTAAATTTTCTAAAATGGACACTTTAAAGGAATTAATAACAAAAAAGATTACGGAAAGGTTAGAAGAATTAACTTTAATTCCAGAAGTAAGTGTACGAGATAGTTATTCCGTAAGTGAAGTCCATAGACAAATTTTCTTAGAAGAAAAACAAGAAGGAAAAGAAACAAACTCAAATTATGAAGAATTAAAATTAGACTTTGAAGTCCAAGAAGAGACAAGACAATATGAAGAATACCAAAAAGACAAAACAGCAGTCACAGAAAAAGGAGAAGAAGCAAGAAAAGAAGATAGAAAAGTAGCTCGAATCAAAAAAATGATTCCTCGGGGAGTTGTTTTATTAACTTACATCGTAGCAGAAAACGAAGATGGGATGTATTTGATTGATCAACATGCTGCTGCTGAAAGAATTAATTATGAAAAAGTATTAAAGGAAATGAAAGAGAATAAAAAACCGATTGATCTATTAGTTCCAATAAAGATTGAACTACGTCCAGATGAGTATCTCTTAGCAAAAGACCGTTTCCATATTTTAAAAGAACAAGGGCTTGAAGTAGAAGAATTTGGAGGGAATACGATTATTATTAGATCACATCCAAGTTGGATACCAGAAGATCGAGCAGAAGATATTATCAGACGAATAGTAGACATGATTATTGAAAAAGGATCCTTTGATTTAGATAAATTTATTTGGCGAATGGCTGCAACAACTGCTTGCAGGATGTCAGTAATGGCCAATACATATATTTCAAGTAGTGAAGAAGAGTGGATATTAGAAAACATCCGTTACTGTGAAAATCCTTTCACTTGCCCTCATGGAAGACCAACGATTATTACCTATACAAAATACGAATTGGAAAGATTGTTTAAACGGCAATTAGATTAGAGGGTGAAAAAATGAAAGATATAATTGTAATAGTAGGACCAACGGGAATAGGTAAAACAAAACTAAGTATTGAACTCGCTAAGAAGTTAAATGCCGAAATCATCAATGGCGATAGTGTAGCAGTGTATAAAGGATTAGATATTGGAAGTGCTAAACCAACAATAGAAGAGCAAGAAAAAATACCTCATCATTTACTAGATATTGTAAATATAGAAGAAGAATACTCAGTCTATGATTATCAACAAGATGTTAGAAAAAAAATAGTAGAACTAACCAAGAAAAAAAAACAAATTATTATTGTTGGAGGAACCGGATTATATATAAAAGCAGCTTTATATGATTATCGGTTTGCCGAAGGAACAACCCATAATAAATATGATAATTTAACAAATGAAGAGCTAGCAGAAAAAATCAAACAGTATCAAATAGAATGTCAAGAAGAAAATAATCGTCAAAGATTAGTACGATTACTAAACAAATTGGAAAATGGTGAAGAAATTACCAAATATAAAGACCAATGCTTATACCCTATTAAAGTAATTGGACTAACGACCTCTAGAGATATTCTATATGAAAGAATTAATAAAAGAGTAGACATCATGATAAAAAACGGATTATTAGAGGAAGTTACATCATTAAAAGAAAAATACAAAGTATCTAGAATCTTAAATAGTGGAATAGGATATAAAGAATTCTATGATTACTTTTATAAGGAAAAACCATTAACAGAAGTAATAGATAAAATAAAAAAAGATTCAAGAAGATTTGCCAAAAGACAATATACCTTCTTCAATCACCAGTTTCATACAAAATGGTTTAATGTAGATTTTAACAATTTCAATAATACAATAGAAGAAGTCTATGACTATATAAATAGAGACCATAATAAATAGGTCTTTTTATATATCATAAAAAAACAGTCAATCTCTAAATTGACTGCTAAAAAGATTATCAATTATTTATGAACTGTTTAATTAAGCTTCTTTTAATTCTGGATAATTATTAGTATTAAATTGATGCTGTGTTTTTTCTAAAGACAATAATTGCCTTGTATTAATTAAAAAATAATGATGTTCTAAATAATCTTTCCCATCTTTAGAAACAGGATCATCCCAAGTAAGATCTAAATGATACCAAGTATTATTCAAAAAAACAGCGTTCCAAACATGATCATCCGAAGATACCTTAAAGCTTTTAATGTCCATTTTTTCTAAAAATAACTCCATTAAATCAGTATACCCACCACAAATTGCATATCCCTCGAATAAAGGACCATAAGCAATATTAGATTTATAAGTAATAATATTTTCATTACTACGAGCAGAATCATACTTAGCGTGATTAATAATATAATCATGAATATTTTTAATATTATCTTCTACTGAACTAACAGGATTAACAAGCTCAAGATATAGCTGATCAACTTTTTCTTCAATTAATTTAATTTCATCATCTTTATAAGATTTAATAATACGAATAGATACTCTTCCTAACGTATCATATTCTGTTTCAATATGAGAAAAACCATTAAAAGGATGAACATAATTATTAATATCCGAAAGTAATGTTTGATTATTAGCAAGTCTTTGGATATCATTTAAACATTCATCATATTCCGTTGGACAATAAAAAGTAAATTCCTTTTTACCAGCATTAATTGCCGTATAATAGATATTCAAAATATCTTGATAATTTTTGGGTAAAAAATCATTAGTATTCTGAACAAAAGAAAAATCATAGTCACGATAATAAGAATTTTTATCACCTAAAGATACTGTTGAAGTCCTAGGAAGGATATAATTATGTATAATAGTTACAATATCATCCTGACGAAGAATAATTAGACCAATTAAAATGAATAACAAACCACTAGTAAATAAAATATTAACAAGAAATCTCCTTTTTTTCATAGCTCCTCCATACTTCTTTATTCTACTCTAAAAAAAAAAGAAAGTAAACAAAAAAGATAGCTAACAGTAATTTAGCCATCTAAATGTGATATACAAATAATATATCACATATTAAAGTTCAATTCTTATTTTCCTTTTTAATAAATTTACTCCATAGAATTAATCGTTTTTGTTAATCTTGATTTTAAACGAGCAGCTTTATTTTTATGAATTTTTCCACTAGCCATAGCTTTATCAATTCTTTGAATAGCAATATTTAAACAATTACTTGCTTCTTCTTTAGATTCAGCTTTTACTGCCTTTTCAACATTTTTAATAGCAGTTCTCATACTAGAGATAATTAAAGTATTTACTTGAGCCTTTTTTTCATTAGAACGCATACGCTTTTTAGCACTTTTAATATTTGGCATTTTTTCACCTCACTTTTTGTAAACAAGTTAATTTTATCAAATAATTTAGAAAAAAGCAAATAAAATATATAAATTTGTAAATATTAGAAATGGTGATAAAAATGCATGAAATTAACTTAGAGCAAAAAGAACTTAGAACAGATTTAGTAACAGAGCAACAGGTAGATAATAAGATAGAGCAAATAATAGAAAAAAATGAACAGATAGAAGTAACAGAAACCACTATAAATAAGAATTATTATACAACAATAAAATTTAAAGATATTACAGATAAAAAAAATTTTAAAATAGTACAAAAAGCTTTTGTAAAAGAATTAAAAAAATATTTAAAGTTAAAACCAGAAGATAAAATTATTGTGATTGGCCTAGGAAACGAAAAAAGTACGCCAGATTCTTTAGGACCACTAGTTGTTGAAAAAATTTTAGTGACGAGATACTTATTTTTATTAGGGGAAGTAGAACCTGGATATAGCAATGTAGCTTCTTTTATTCCAAATGTCATGGGAAATACTGGAATAGAAACATCTGAAATTATTAAAAGCATTGTTGATTCTGTAAAACCAACAAAAGTTATAGTAATTGATTCTTTAAAAACCAGTAATTTAGAAAGATTGTCATCAACAATTCAAATAACGAATCAAGGAATATCTCCAGGAAGCGGAATAGGGAACATGCGAAAAGAAATAAGCCAAAAGACCATAAATGCAGAAGTCATTGCTATTGGAATTCCTATGGTAGTAGATATAAGAAATATTATGAATATAAAAGAAAGTATGATTGTAACCCCAACAAATATCGATTTTTTAGTAGAAAAACTTTCTCTTTTAATTGGAAATGGAATAAATATATCTCTTCATAAAAACTTTATCCGACAAAATAATTGTTAGAAAAAGACTACACTAATATTGGTGATACAATGAAAAGAATGTCTATAAAAAAAAGAAAAAGAAAAATAAAAAGGTATTTAATAATACTGCTGATTTTCCTAGGAATGTTTTTAAGTTATAAGAAATTAGAAAAAACAAAAATAAAAATAACAGACAAAGATTTCATCCATTTAATCGCAAAAGACACTTTTCAATATGAAGAAAAAAATATCGTAGAAGAAGTAGTAGATAAGGCCTTAAAAGTAAGTAATCCAATAAAATGGATGAATTATAATTACAAAAAGCAAATAAAAAAAGAAGTAGAAAAACCTGTAATTAGAGATGAAGAACCACCTATAATATACTTGTATAATTCCCATCAAACAGAAGAATATGCACCATCAAATTATGCAGAGTTTAGTGTAAATCCTACTGTAATGATGGTCGATTATATATTGGAAGACTATTTTCAAAAAAAAGGTCACAAAGCTATAGTAGAAGAAAATTCTATAAAGGAAATTTTAAATCAAAACAATTGGAATTACTCAAATAGTTATAAAGCTAGTAGAGTCTTATTAGAAGAAAGTATTATTAGATATCCAACTTTAAAATACTTTATAGATATTCATAGAGATAGTTTAAAAAAAGAAAAAACAACAGCTACAATAAATGAAAAAAAATATGCTAAAATTCTATTTATTGTTGGTTTAGAAAATGGTAATTATTTAGAGAATTTAAGTTTTACAGAAAAAATTAATAATAAGTTAGCCGAAACGTATCCTGGCCTTACAAAAGGAATATATAAAAAAAGTGGCCCTGGAGTAAACGGAGTCTATAATCAAGACTTTTCCCCAAATACTATATTAGTAGAAATAGGTGGCTATGAAAATAATACAACAGAAGTATTAAATAGCACTTTAGCATTTGCAGAAGCATTTATGGAGGTTATTCATGAATAATATATCAAAAGGAGTAGGGGTACTGTTTGCTATTTTTTTCTTATCACTATATTTAAGTAAATATAATACAGATTATTATGAAAATAAAAAAGTATTAACAGACAAAGCTATTAGTCAATATGAAAAAGATTTAAAAGAAGGAAAATATATTCAATCAAAAAACTATATAGAGGAAGAAAAAAATTATAATAATAAAGCTTCAAATATTGGAAAAAAAGCCTCTAAATTTATTGAAATAGTTTTTCGTAAAGGATTAAAGTATGCAATGAAATACTTAAAATATTTAGAAAGCAGTTAAATCTTGCATCATTTTACCTAAATAAAACCAACAAATAAAATGTTAAATTAATTTGAAATTAAAAACATTGACTTTAAGAAGACAATAAGTATTAACCAAGTTTAAAATATACTATGAGTAATGGAATAAACGATGCATATACTTTTGTAATCTCAACCGCACAAAGTTGTGCGGCTTTTTAATACAATAGTTCTGTTCAATTTAATTACTGAAGATTATATTCGCATATGCAATATTTAAGCCTATAGGCATAGGAATACTACATATGCTTTTATTGTCTATATAATTATTATTAACTATTATTTCTTTGTAAGAATTAGTCTTTAAATTTTTTAATGTAAATTTCCTTTTCATAGTAAATATATAAACAAACCAATCTAAATATTCTTGTAAATGTCTTGTTGAAATTCCTCTGAATTTACTAAACCATGTTTCTAATTGAGAATATACACCATTAATTTCTGAAATATTTATAATGCCGTCACTGTGGAATCAAGAAGGAATCGCATTAAGTTTCAATTTGTTATCACTATAAAATTGCTGGTATGCGCTTGCACTATCAGTGTTTATTTCTTTTGCGTTTTTAAGTTTATTTCCTAGACTTTCTTGTACCACTTTTGTAGTACATCTACCTAGACCTGTTATCTGCAATAATAAATTATCGTTTTTCATCTATACTAGAAACAACACAAATGAAATGATGACTAATCCCTTTAGTAGAATTACCTTTAGACGTTCTTTAAGTAGATTAATATTGAAATTGTTTTTTTGATGTGATAAAATACAAAGCAAAAAAAGAGGTGCGTTATGAAAATATATTATTTAGATGATAATGTAAAACCTAAGTTATGTAAATTATTTATGATAGAAGAACCAATAAAAAACTATATATTATTTAAAATAACAATGCCATACGGTAAAAATGAATTTGATAAGTTAAATAGCTATTTAGAAAAAATATTTAGTTCAATAGGATGTAATGAAGATGTTTTATTTACAGAGTCTGATGATTGTTATGTCTATGGAAAAATAGGAGACGATAATAGATCTTTTAGAATTGCTTTAAATAAATCTTTTATATTAGATGAAAAGTATGACATATCACTAAGAACAGAAAGAAAAATGGATGATAGTATAGATACACATGCCTATCTTATTCAGGCATATACTGTTACTCAGTCAGGTGTTTCTTTTGCTAGGGTATCCATTAAAGAAATATGGCAAGAGCATAGAGATAAAAAACAAACAATTATGAGATATAGTATGGAAGAAAACGGTACATATGATGTCGATATAGAAAAAGATAACTACAAATTAAGTTGCTGCTTATATAATTCTCCTGAAATAAGTAATAGCGAACGAAAATTGGAGAACTATTTTTTTAATTTTGATTCAAGTAAGGGTTTATTTCAGATTTTTAGTGACGTATTACAACTAACAGGATTAACAGTAGAAGAACTGTATCATATTCATGTTCATATCCAAAGAGATGGTGCTAATAGATGTTATCAAAATGAAGAATATATAGCCTATAATGAAGGAAAATTAGCATCTCTTGGAGCAAAAAAAGATGGTAATGGTTATCATATTGAAGATAGGAGAATCAGAATTGAAAGTGCTAGTGATGATCCCGATACATTTGATATAGATTTTGATTCAGATAATGCGATTTTTAAAATGGGAGAAGAAATGTTTACAATTCCATTAGATATTCTCAAAACTACAGACTTTAGTAATTATTATACAGATCCAGCTATGGCAGAACGTAGATTTGGAAAAGCCATAAGTAAAAAAATTGGACCTCATAAAAATGTACATAATGTACAATAATTTGTTCTGTACTTTTTAACAGTTTCATGAAATAATAATGCGAATAAGGGGCGATATAGGATGCTAGAATTTAATACAAATATACCTTTAAAAACCATAATAGCAACCTGCAAGAAAACGGATTACCAAGAAGAGTTTATTAATGATGAATTAAAAAAGCAAAATGAAAAACTTTTAAGAATAGCCTTTTTGGATAGCACGACAACTGAAAATCTTCCAGAAAAAGAAATAGAGTATTTTTCAAATTATCATTTTAATCCAAAATTTATGGATCAAATGACAATATATAGTGAGATAGATCAAAACAGTCATTCGCCAAGGATGGAAAACCTTATATCTTATATTGGTCCGTGCTATAACTCATTTTTATATAATGTTTTATATTCATTAAATATAAAGCCAGAAAAACCAGTGAAAGATGATGAGAGTCTTAGCAAGACACTAAAAATAGAGATAGAAAAACTACAAAGAGTAAAAACAGAAGAAGAATTAAAAAAACAATTTCCATTAATATATAAGGATTATGATAAAGAACAAAAGAAATTAAATATAAGTGAGTTTATAAAATATCAAGCAAGATTATACAGAATTTATGTAGAAAAAAGGAATATTTATAAACAATTAATACAAGAAAGAAAGAAAATAATAAGTATAGAGGATTATTTAGAAAATAGAAAATATAATGAAATTGTAAAAAAATATTTAGCACCTCAAAAAATATTGCTATATATGGCTTATCATTACTCAGAAAAATGTAAAAAAATATTGAATAATTGCCAAGATAAAGATTTAAAAACGATAATAAAAGCCAAAACAGTAATGAAAAAACCTCTAACTTTTATAGAAAAATATATAGATTATTCTTATGAGAATACCCAACTTTCAGAATTCGATTATTCAAAATTAACAATAGAAATAAACCAAAATGAATGGGTAGATGTATATACTATTGCAAAAGAAGTGTATGAAGAAATAAACAAAAGACTACAACCAAAGGAATATTTAATAGATAATAATATTGTAGAAGAAAGTAGGGAAGCATATACTCAAAAGACTTTTTTTGAATCAAGCAAAGCAAAAGCAAAAGAAGTATCAAAATCAAGTTTTTATACATCACATTGTCCTGAGTTTGTTATAAAAGATAGGAATCCGAAAGGTTATAAAGCCCATGTTTATCTGAATGGTAAAGTTATTCTTGATAGAGTAAATAGTCCAAGTGGAAAAGCTTATGTGCTAGATATTGCAGATCTAAAATCACAAATGAAAATATCAATTAATAAACAATCATTTCCTATTTTTAGTAAGACAACTTTAATCCGCAAAAGAAAAGAAGGGGTTATAACACAAGTTATACATAATTCATCATGGCAATCAAAAATAGAAAAGGTAATAAATCTACCAGCAACAGAAGATGTAGCATCAGAAATGGAAGAAGTTCTTCAACTTATAAAGAGAAGATAACAAAAACAAAAATAGTAAACTTTTATAGCTTAAATACTTTGAAATACATAGGTAAATAAAAAAGAATGACTATAATTTTTATATCATTCTTTTTAATATATTATTGATATAACTCTTTCTTAATTAACTCTAAATTATCCCTCATAATAGAAACATAATCTTTTTTCTCACTTCTCTCTTCATCAGAAATATTATCTAATCTATGAAGACCAATTATTTTAACATCGGTATATGTCTCAAGCAATTTTTGAATATTTTCATTTACCTCCTGGCCCTTAAAAGAATATATATACCTTACAACCCCATTTTTTATCAAATTTTCAGTATCGGCTAAGGTTTTTTGATTAGCATCTCCATCAACACAGACAATATTTAACCCAAATTTTTCTAAGTATTTTAAGGCACTATCAGCAACAACGATAGTTTTATTAGCAGTACTTTCAACAGCAACTCGATAATCAGCATCAACTTCACTTAATCGAATTTTTAATTCTTCATAAGCTTGATCAATATCTTTTTTTAGATATGTGCTAGTAACATATTCACTCAAACTGAGTCTAACATTTTGACTCATCATCAATAAAGAAGAAGGGTTTAACCATAATTCTTCAGGAGAATAATCAGTTTCCAAGACATAAGCAGTATCAATAATTTTTAAATTAGGATTTATAGCTAATATATCAAGTGCTAAATTTCTCTCCTTTTCTAATAAACCATTATAAACAAATAAATCTTTTTTAGCATATTCTCTTTTTTGTTTTTTACTAATTTTATAGTTTTCAATGTCGACCCCATCTGGATAAATAGATGTAATAGTAGCATGAGTAGAATACAAACTTTTTACAACGTATTCATTAGGGTAATTAGTAACAACAATTTCAATATTGTCCATTGTATCACTAGTACACCCAGTAAAAATGTTTCCCAAAATAATTAGGAGAAACAGTAAAATATATTTTTTCTTTTTTATCATTATAATCTCCTTAAATTGTCTTAATTCTATCATTATTTTACTATAATTTACCTCTAATTTCAACAAAAAGAAAATGATGTGCTATAAAAAAGTATTAAAAAACTTTCAAATTGAAAAATAGCAATGTATAATAATAATATAGTATTATACAAAAAGACAAATAAAAAACGAAAGAAGAGATAAAATGGAAAACTTGTTTAAAAGATTAAATATTAAACCGAAAGATAGAAAACTATATAGAAGTGCTTTTTCACATAGTTCATATGTAAATGAGCATAAGGCAAAAAATAATTACGAAAGATTAGAGTTTCTAGGAGATGCTGTTTTAGATTTAGTAATCGCTGATTATCTTTTTAGTAATCATAAAGAAAGTGAAGGAGAGATGACAAAAGTAAGAGCAAGCTATGTCTGTGAAAATGCTAATTACTGTTATGCTACAGACTTAGGATTACAAGATTATATGTTACTAGGACATGGTGAGAGAAAAGAAGGAATAAAAAAAGCAATTGTTGCCGATATATTTGAGGCTCTTATGGGGGCAATCTATATCGATTTGGGATATGCAACAGCCAGAAAGGTTATTTTAAATATAGTAGTCCCATATATCAATAATCCAGAAATTACATTTTTTAGTGACTACAAAAGTAGTTTGCAAGAATATATTCAAACAACTCAAAAATCACTAGAATACAATATCGTAAAAGAAGAAGGACCAGCTCATGACAAAAAGTTTACAATCGAAGTGGCAATTGATGGGATTGTTTATGGTATAGGATTTGGAACTTCAAAAAAAGAAGCTGAACAGGAGGCCGCTAAAAAAGCATTAGAGAAAATGGTAAAAAATTAAAAATTGAGGTATAAAAAGAAAGAATAAAACAATAATAAGTATAAAGACAAAAAAATTAAAAAGATATTGATTTTAAACTAAAAATGCAGATATAATAATATAAAATAGAGAATTTTGTCGATATATGAATTATAGAAAAGAGGTATGTTATGAAAAAACGAGTAGGAATATTGGGAATATTAATAGCAATATTAATGATGGCTATTGGTTATGCAGCCGCCACAACCATTCCTCTAGTAATAACAGGAACAGGAACGGTTAGTGAAAATCCTAATGGTTATGAAGTGAAATTTATAGAAGTATCAAATATGACAGGAGATGGAACAAAGAATGCTACCATCATAGACGATACGCATGCTACGATAAATGTAAGCGGTTTGCAAAAAACAGGAGAAAAAGCTAGCTTTACTTATGTTGTAAAAAATACAAGTAGTGAAGCCATAAATGCTATTTTAAGCACTCCAACAATTAGCAATGACAACGAAACATATTTTAAAGTAACCGCAACGGTAAATAGCCCAACAACACTAGCAGTAGGAGAAACAACTACCATAACAGTGGTTGTTGAAGCAATAAAAACACCACTTGGAAATGATCAAACATCAAATATTACAGTAACAGTAAATGCCTCACCAGTAGAAGCCTAAAAAAAGAATAAAAGCAAGGGATGGAGTACATGAAACAAAACAGAATTATTACAATTGAAATAATAATCAGTATATTATTATTAATATGTACTCTAACCCATATTACTCAGTACAAATATATAACAGCAGCTCTTGTAACACTACTTACTGTAATAGTATCTAATACAGTTCAAAATAATATAACAAGCCAAACAAACGCCAAAAAAATATTAGCAATAATCACAACATTTGCTATTATCTATGTTGCCCTATATTATACATTAGGAATGTATGTTGGTTTTGCACACTCAACCATAAAACTAAGCATAGAAACAATTTTCAAATATATTATACCAATCACAATAATTATTATTGGTGAAGAATTGTTACGTAATAAACTATTAGTAGAAAAATCAAAAAAATCAAAAATATTAATAATTATAATTGGTACAATGATTGATATATCAATATACCAAGGCCTTTATAATTTAAAAAATTTGGAGGGGTTCTTAGCATTTATAGGTTTAATTCTTTTAGCATCAATTGCTAATAATATATTCTATACATATGTAAGTGAAAAATATGGAGCAAAGTCAATTATTATATATAAGCTAATAACAATACTATACCCATACATATTCCCCATAATACCACAAGTATACACATACTTTAGAATATTTATAAGAATGCTTTATCCATTAATTATGTATTTATATATAGATAAATATTTTGATTTAGATAATTATCAGCAATCAAGAATAGAAAATAGAAAACAAATTGCATCAACAACAATCGTTAGTATAATAATGATAATAGTAATTTGTTTAGTCTCCTGCAGATTTGTAATAGGGGTATTAGTAATAGGATCAAATTCCATGTCAGGAAGTCTTGAAAAAGGAGATGTCATCTTCTATAAGAGTGAAAAAAAAGACATAAAAGATGGAGATATTATTGTATTTAAAAGAGATGATATTAAAATAGTTCATCGAGTAATTTCAACCAAAAATGTTAATAATGAAATAAGATACTATACAAAAGGCGATGCCAATAAAACAAAAGACGAAAGTTATGTGACCAAAGAAACACTAGTCGGGAAAGTTTTATTTAAAGTAAAATATATGGGTATACCATCCTTATGGATAAGAGAAAAGTTTGAATAAAGAGGGATTTAAGATGGAAAAAAGAGAGAATTTGAGAAAAAAAGAAATAAGAAATATAATAGGCATGATTATGATAACTTTACTAATTGGAATCATGACTATGGTATTTTTTATTACAAAGAATAAGGAACGATACTTAAAATATAATGAAAATGCCATGGTAGATTACAATGTAAATTTAAAGGAAAACGACTTTTATAAAGAAAATACTCTAGCAAAAGATAATGGCTATGTTTCATCACTAATTGACAATATAAATGCAATATTTAATTACAATTTAGATTTTAGTGTACCTGTATCTTATAAATATTCATATCAAATAGTTGCTGATGTAAATGTAGTAGATGACATAGAACAAAATAGTATTTATCATTACTCAGAAGATTTAATCAAGAAAGATTTAAAAACAGCTAAATATAATTTGCAAATCAAAGAAAATGTTATAATTGATTATCAAAAATATAATGAAGTTATTAGTCGTTTTAAAGAAGTATATGAATTAAAAAATGCTGAAGCTAATTTGAATATAGATTTATATGTTAATGTTCAAGATATAGATAGGATAAACACCGGAAAGTTTCAGACAAAAAAAGTATCCAGCATCACCATACCACTTACTCAAAAAACAGTATCCATCAGTACTGCAAACAATGCCTCAAATACAAATGGAAAAATATCAATGCCTAGATCAAAAAAATATAATTGGGTCTTAACAATTGCTCTTATTTATCTTATTTTATCAGTAATATATATAATGTATTTGTATATTTATATAACAAAAACTAGAACTGCTCAAATGATTTATACAAAAGAAATAAAAAGTATTTTAAATAACTATAATAATTATATTCAAAAAATCAATGGGACATATGATATTGGAACATCTCAAGTAATAAAAATAGAATCATTTAGTGATATGTTAGAAATAAGAGATACTTTAAAACAGCCAATTTTAATGCTTGAAAATACAGAAAAAGATGGGACCTTCTTTATTATTCCTGCAACTAATAGCATTATCTATACATATGCATTAAGAGTAGTAGATATAAAAGCAAAAATGGACGGAAAAGAAGTACCAACCTATGACATATTGGAAATTCCTCATAATGAATTTAAAAAGCAGAAAAAATATACAGATAAATATATCAAAGATCAAATTACGATGACAACAGCTCTACCAGCCGTAGATGACAAAAATGTTATTAAAGGAAATAAGGATAAAGAAAAAGACCTATATGATCAATTAGAAATGACTAGAAGCTTTGATATAAGAGAAATAAGAAAAGCAGCTAAAGAAACAAAAAATTCAGTAAAACATAAAAAAAGAAAGAATAAAAAATAATAAAAAAGAAAATATCAGTCTTAGTAGCATTGATATTTTTTTATTATTAAGGCTCTGCCAATTTATAAAATATGATTCTACTCTTTTTCAATTAAACGAGAACTTTCCTTTTTAATCAACACATAAATAAAAAAAACTTCACTTTCTAAGAATACAGTGATATAATGAATGAGGTGTTAATTCGTTTCTATATTTAAAAAAAATTATAAAAACAAATATAAAGAAAGGAGAAAAAATGAGTAAAATTAAAATATTCGCTTTAGGCGGATTGAATGAAAATGGCAAAAACATGTACATTGTAAATGTAGATGAAGAAATTTTTGTTTTTGATGCAGGTTTAAAATATGATAATGATATAAATCTAGGAATCGACTATATTATTCCAAATTTTGACTATTTAAAAAAGAATAAAAAGAAGATTAAGGGAATTTTCTTAACCCATGGTCATGATGGAAACATGGGAGCCATTCCTGATGTTTTAGAAAAATTACCAAATATTCCTGTTTATGGTACAAAATTAACGTTAGATATAGCAAAAAAGGATATGAGTAAAAAGCTTTTAGAGAAAGTAAACTTGATTGAAATAAAGGCTCATACAAAAATAGACTTCGGAAAGAATAGTATATTTCCAATTGGGGTAACACATTCTATTCCTGATGCTTTGTGTTATGTATTATATACACCGGATGGTGCAATTGTTTATACAGGAGACTTTACTTTTGATTCAACAATGATGGGTCCTTATAAAACAGATATTGGAAAATTAGCATATGTTGGAAAACAAGGGGTATTATGTTTAATGAGTGAATCATTCTATGCAGACAAACCGGGACATACATCTCCACAAAATAGGGTATCGGACTTTATTAGAGAAGTTTTAAATAAAACTAACAATAGAATTATTGCTACCATATTTCCAGCACATTTTTACAGGATTCAAGAATTATTTAACGAAGTATCAAAAACACATAGAAAGATAGTAATAATGGGAAAACCCCTTCAAGAAGTGATTACTCAAGCAATCGAAGATGGTTATATCTCTATATCTAAAGATAAAATAGGAACACTTTCAGATTTAGAAAGCAAAAATGCCGTAGTACTAATATCAGATGAAAAAGAAAAACCATTTGCAAATCTTGAAAGGGTTATTAAGGGATTTGATAAATTTATTACAATTAAGGATACAGACACCATATTTATAACTGAACCATCATATCCAGGAATAGAAAAGCGTTTAGCAGTAGTTATGGATGATATTGCGATGCTTGGGGCTGATGCTATAAGTTTATCAAGCAAGAAGCACTTGTTGCATCACGCATCTCGTGAAGACTTAATGCTAATGATAAACTTGATGAATCCAAAGTATTACATGCCTGTAAAAGGGGAATATCGAAATCAATATGCAAACGCCGAAATAGCAGAAGAGTTAGGATTACCTAAAGAAAATATCATTTTAAAACTAAATGGCGATGTTTTTGAAATGGTAAACGGAAAGAATACTAATTCAACAGAACATATCGAAACAGATGAAATACTAATTTCTGGAAATAAAGGTGATGACATAGGTGACTTGGTATTAAAAGATAGGGAAATGTTAGGAGAAAATGGAATTGTTATCATTAGTTGTACCCTAGATAAAAATACCAAAAAAATCTTAGGTGGTCCAGAAATACTGACTAGAGGCTTTATTTATGTAAAAGAAAGCCAAGACTTATTAGAAGAAACGAAATTAATTTCAAAAGAGGCTATAGAGTCAAATATAGAATTAAATACCAAAAGAGTAGATTATACAAAAATAAAAACTGATGTAAGAGAGACGCTAGGCAAGTTTTTCTATAAAGAGACAGAGTCTAAGCCAATGATAATTACTGTAATACAAGAAGTATAAAATAAAAACTTATCTTACTAAAAGATAAGTTCTATGTCCTTGTAACTCAGTTGGATAGAGTAATCGCCTCCTAAG
>CACZQK010000048.1 GCA_902783315.1 uncultured Erysipelotrichaceae bacterium
CCGTTTAACATTCTAGAAACGGCAATAACTCTGAAAAAGAAAAAAATCCGTTAAAAAACGGACCTTAGTCTAAAAATTTACGAAAAACTGTTTTTCCGTTAATTTTGGTTAATTTTCTTTTGAAATCCATTTTACATAAAATACAGAAATAAGTCTAATTATAGTTATAATAAATAATGTAAGTAAAATTAATTTCAACTTGTTATCAAAAAGAATTATACAAGTATTTAGTATTATATGACACAAAAAAGTGGCAATAAATAATAAACTTTAATCTAAAAAACATATAGGTTATTATTATATTCAAAGATATCTAATAAGTATATAATACTTTGAAAGGTGGTAGTTAATATAAAACAAATGACATTAGAATTTATTGGTACAGGAATAAATGATGAGTTTCAGGCTTATATTCATATTTTTGATATAAATGGTAATCTTTTATATTATAAAAAAACATATAATGGAAAAATCATATTATCTCTAAAAGGCGATGAAGGTTATCATTTGATTGCAAAATCATATAACGATAAAATAAACACATACTTTTATGTTGATAAAAAGCATAAAAAATATACTTTTATATTTAATCGTAGTATTTATAATCCTTCATCATTAAGAACTATCACCTTTCTTTTAAAAGATGCAAATTACAAGAATTTGCCTATAAAGAAAGGAGAAATATTTTTATGCCAAAAACAATAAATATAGTAAATGGAATAGGAACAGGTGAATTAATCAATGACACATACTCTGTTACTGCAAATATAACAGGATATGATAATACTTCAATTAATCCTAGCAGTTTAACTATTGTTGAGGGAACAGATAGCTACGCTCTTTCAATTGAAGCTACTGGAACATTAACATTGCACGTTACAGATGATGGTACTACAACAGGATCTCCAATTGTAGGAGCAACTTTCTACAGAACAGATAGTGTTGGAACAGAATATGGAACCGTTATCACGACCGATTCAAATGGAGATGCCATATTTAATAATGTTCCTTTTGCCACAGATGGAGCACCTACTATATATTATAAACAAACAGCATCTGATGGTGACCACGAATTTGATTCAACTGTTCAAAACACTACTTTAACTACAAGCACCAGTACTATTGAAATCCAAAATGCAGTTGGAGCAACCAGAACAATAACTTTAACAGATGCAAATTATACCAATCTACCAATTGATACTGGCTCAATTACTTTAACAAATTAAAAAAAGACCATTAACAAAATTTCTTTTGTCAACAGCCTGCAAACACTAACAATCAGTTAGTGTTTACTGCATTTTTCTAGTCATCACTTTAGGATTATTATTATTTTTAGAAATCGCTTCAGTAAGTCTCCAAACATCTTGTTTTCCAAGCATAGGCATAACAGTCCACTTAGGCTTATCACCAACAAAAGATTGACGCACAGTATAAAAAGCAATATTATCTTTATCTTGAATACAAAACTTAATTTCTCCCTCTTGTTTAGCTTTTATACTTCTTCCAATATTATCATGTGTTCTATTTATATAAACATTAACTCCATCGACATCTCCATTAGTAAGTCCACTATATCCACGATGAATCCCAGCTTTATTTGATTCATATATAGGTTTTGTAATATTTTTTCCATAAATAGAATTAATTTGATCACTAATAAACTTAGAAGTATCGCGATCTTCATCTTTTGTTAAATCTTCTTCAGGAATAGTATTATTAGAATCTATTTTATAAGCAAAAAGATCACCATAAGCACTATAATAGGTATTTAAACCTTCAGAAATAAAAGTTTTAATCTCCCATTCTCCAGAGACACCAACTATTCTTTCTACTTGAAATATCGCATCATCTACAACAAAAATATCCATTGGATATTTATCAGAACTACTATGATATGCTTGAAGAACCATATCAGAAAGAACTCTTTCATCAAAATCAGGATTTAATTCTTTAAATTTATCCTTCATAACTTCATCTAATTCTTCAATTAAAGCAGTCTTTTCTTTGGATGAAGCATCTTCGATATCATAAATAGACAGAATACATCGTTGGGCAATTTCAAGCAATTCACTACATTTGATGTTATTGCCACCAAAATTATAATCACTTACTTGAAAAGCACTATTTCTAATTTCTTCAATTTTTTTTCTTACATCATCGAATGTAACCATAACAATAAATCCACCCCTCATAAACAGTGTTACTTATTATACACCTTTTCTTTCTATTGTCAAGAAAATCAACGGTTTAAGTTGATTTTTATTTTAAAAACATGGCATCTCCAAAAGAAAAAAATCGGTATTTTTCCTTAACAGCTACCTTATAAGCATTTAATATATTTTCTTTTCCCGCAAAAGCACTAACAAGCATAATTAAAGTCGATTTTGGTAAATGAAAATTCGTAATTAAAGCGTCAATTCCTTTAAATGTAAAACCTGGATAAATAAAAATATTAGTCCATCCAGAACACTCTACAAACTCGGCATAATCTCTTCGAATCGTCTCTAAAGTACGAGCTGTTGTTGTACCAACTGCAATAATTCTTTTACCATTTTTTCTCGTCTCATTTAATAAATTGGCAACTTCCTTTTTCATAGAGTAATATTCACTATGCATCTCATGCTCTTCGATATTAGAAACAGAAACTGGTCGAAAAGTACCAAGGCCAACATGAAGAGTAATATAACAAACATGAACTCCTTTATCTTCTATTCTTTTCAAAAGCTCTTTTGTAAAATGAAGACCAGCAGTAGGTGCTGCTGCGCTACCAACTTCTTTTGCATAAACAGTTTGATATCGAGACTGGTCTTTTAATTTTTCATGGATATATGGAGGAAGTGGCATTGTACCTAGTTTTTCTAAAATCTCTAACAAAATTCCTGAATACAATAATTCAAAATGACGAATTCCTTCCTCCCCCTCATAAATACATTTTGCTTTTAACTCTCCATTTCCAAATGATACAATAGTACCAACTTTAATACGCCTTGCAGGTTTTGTCAAACATTCCCATATGTCAGATTCTAAATTTTTCAATAATAAAATTTCTATAACTGCATTAGTCTCTTCTTTAACACCAATTAATCGAGCTGGAAGAACCTTTGTATCATTTAATACTAAAGTATCCCCTTTATTTAAATAATCAATAATATCCGTAAATACATGATGCTCTATCTCACCTGTATTTCTATCCATCACCATTAACCTTGAAGAATCTCTAACTTTTAAAGGAGTTTGAGCAATTAATTCTTCTGGTAAATAATAATCAAAATCAGCTACATTCATATATACCCCTCCAAATCAGTGTTATTATATCACACCTAATAAAAAAATACTACTTTAGACAAGTAGTTATTTTAATTTAACAGCTGTACCATAAGCAATAATTTCAGCAGCTCCCTGCATAACTGCAGAAGAACCAAATCTTATTCCTACAATTGCATCAGCACCTAATTCAGTAGCTTCATCAATCATTCTTTTTTGTGCTAGAAATCTAGCTTCATTTAACATTTCAGTATAACCTTTGATTTCACCACCAACAATCGTCTTCATACCAGCCATAAAATCTCTGCCAATATTTTTTGATTGGACAACTGTACCCTTAACAATACCTAAACTTTCTTTTACTTCTTTTCCATGTACTGTATCAGTAGTAACTAAAATCATATAAATCTCCTTTCTACCTATTCTTTCTCTATTCCTAAAATTTCATAGGCCTTATCAGTAACCACTCTACCTCTAGCAGTTCTTTTCAATAAACCAATTTGTAATAAATACGGTTCATATACATCCTCAATAGTAGTAACTTCCTCTCCAATAGAACTACTAAGAGCTTCTATTCCAACAGGTCCACCATTAAATTTATTAATAATTGCAAGTAACAATTCTCTATCTGTAGCATCAAGTCCTATCTTATCAACCTTTAATCTATCTAAAGCTTCTTTAGTAACTTCCAAATTAATTATATCAAAATTTTTTACCATTGCAAAATCTCTAACTCTTTTAAACAATCTATTAGCAATTCTAGGAGTACCTCTACTTCTAGTAGCAAGTTCTAAAGCCGCCTCATCATTAATAGGCATTTCAAGAACTCTAGAAGTCCTTTTAATAATATCACTCAATTCATCAATAGAATAAAATTGTAATTTACTAATAATACCAAATCTATCTCTTAAAGGAGAAGATAAATCTCCTGCTCTAGTAGTTGCTCCAACAAGGGTAAATGGGGGTAAATCAATTTTAATATTTCGACTATTTCCCTCACTACCAACAATAATATCTAGCGAAAAATCTTCCATTGCTGGGTATAGAATTTCTTCAATATACCGAGGCATTCGATGTATCTCATCAATAAATAAAACATCTCCTGGTTCTAAAGAAGAAAGAATAGCTGCTAAGTCCCCACTCTTTTCAATACTAGGGCCACTTGCTGTTTTAATATTCGTTCCCAATTCATGAGCAATAATAAAAGCAAGCGTTGTTTTACCAAGGCCCGGAGGACCATACAACAAAACATGATCCAACGCTTCTTTTCTCATTTTAGCAGCTTGAACAAAAACTTTAATATTTTCTTTTACATCATTTTGACCAACATACTCTTCAATCGTTTCAGGTCGAATAGTATTATCTAATGTATTATCATCAAATAATTCATAATTTCTCACAACGCTTTCTTCCATAAAATCTCACCTCAAATATATAATTCGCAAAAAACAAAATTTATCGAAGTAACAATTTTAATGCATCTTTTACTTGATCTTCAATAGATAAAGAAGTATCTACTTTAGCAAGAATTGGCTTCAATTCTTTTTCTTTATATCCTAAACCAATTAAAACTTCTTTTAACTCATTTTCATTATTTACTTCATCATCTGAAATTCCAACACCAATAAATTCTAATTTTCCCTTCAAATCTAAAATAATTTGTTTTGCAAGCTTATCCCCTATTTTAGGAAATTTTTTTAAATATAAGACATTTTCTCTTTCAATAGCATCCATAATACCATCAATAGAACCAACAGCTAAAATAGGAAGAGTCATTTTACAACCTAGTCCTTTAACGCTTATTAATTTTAAAAATAATTCTTTTTCTTCTATTGTTTTAAAACCATATAAAAAGTGCCCATCTTCTTGTACTTGTTGATACACAAAAATTTTATATTCATTTCCAATCTCAAAAGAATATGGATTTGATACATATATTAAATATCCAATACCATTATTATCTAATACAATAGCATTATTTTTAATCCCTGTAATAATGCCTTTTATATAATCATACATCTTATCACTCCAAATTATATTATAAAACAAAAGAGAAAGATAATCAAACTTTTGTTTTAACTTTTTATACAAAACAAGAAAAATAGGTCTCCCTATTTAAACTTTTTCTTAATATAATTTTTTGCTTGGACAAGTCGATTATGAAAAGCTTCCTTAAATCTCGGAACAATCGAAGGTAATATAAAAACAACAAGCCATAAACAATCAAAATAGTCTCCTATAAAAAAAGCTCTAACTCCTAAAAATATAACTGCCACTGCTAAAAATATCATACAAATTACAATAATTAAATTAGCAACATCATTAAATTTTCTTTTTCCTTGAAAATCAATACTTTTTCTTTTAATAATTGGATCAGCCTTTTCTTGAAATCGCTGATACCTTTCCAAAACTTCATCAATAGATGTTATTTTATTACTAGATTGATACAAATCTTCTCGATAAAGAATAGAAAAGTCTTCTTGAATACTCAAATCAACATTTTTATAATTGTCAATATCAAGTTTAAGAGAAAATTCATCTGCAAATATTTTTAGTATTTTATTTCGACATGTAGTAGAAATAAAACTAGACTCATTAATATAGATTTTTAACTCTTTATTAATCTTTTGAAGTTTCTCTATATCACTCATAAATCCTCCTATTTATTCTTTTTCTTTTAGATTATAATAAACATCTTGTACATCATCCAAATCTTCTAGTGTTTCAACAAGTCTTAATACTTTTTCTTCTCCTTCAGTATCTAATTCAACTTCCATATTGGGAACATAAGTAAGCTCACATTCTAAAAATTCTTTTACCCCAGCTTCTTCTAAGGAATCACGAACAGCAGTAAAAGATGTTTGATCAGTAGAAATAACATATGTATTCTCAACTTTTTCAAAATCAAGTGCACCAGCATCTAAAGCTACCATCATCATTTCTTCTTCATCATAATCACTTGGAATAACAATAGACCCACGTCTTTCAAACATATAACTAACTGAACCATCTGTACCAAGATTTCCTCCAGCTTTTGTAAAGGAACTTCTTACCTGAGAAGCTGTACGATTACGATTATCAGTCAAACAATCAACCATAAAGGCAACTCCACCATGACCATATCCTTCATATCGAACATTTTCATAATTTGCTCCATCAGTACCACCAGATGCCTTTTCAATTGCTTTTTGAATATTATCTTTAGGCATGTTTTGTGCCTTTGCTTTATCAACAGCTAAACGTAACGCTGCATTTTGTTGAGGATCTGGACTTCCTCCTTTAGCAGCAACCATAATTTCTTTTGCTAATTTTTGAAAAACCTTTCCTCTTTGCTGATCTAATAAACCTTTTTTTCTATGAATTGTAGCCCATTTAGAATGTCCACTCATTTTATTACCTCCTCTTCATTTACGTAATCTATAATATCATATTATAAAAAATAAAAAAATAACTATTTGTAAATTTTCCAATTTCTCCTTCTCTCCATTTTGTTGTATAATAAAAGAGGTGATTTTATGTATATAAAAGTAAATAATAAAAAAATAAAAATTTTAGAACGCACAAAAAAACTAGATAGATTTAAATCATTAAAATTTGTCTTAGAAAAAATAGATTATGGTATTAAAATACCTAAGACTCATCTAATTAGTACTTACTTTTTTTGTCAAAGAGTAGACATCTGCATAACCGACAAAAAGGACATTATCATTAAACTATTTGAAAATGTAAAATCCGAAAAGAAAAGATTAATGATAAAATCTTATAATATTTATTATTTACCTCTAAATACATGTAAATATTTAAAAATAGGAGAAAATTTAATTATAAAAGAAAAGTAAACCAAATAAATGATTTACTTTTTTAATGATTCATATCCTTATAAATTAAAGTTTTTTCAATAACCATCTTAACACTTTGTTCATTAAATGGTTTTTCAAGCATATCTACAATATCATAGGTAAATGCCCGATCAATAGTTTCCTTTGAAGAGTCCCCAGAAATGATAGAAACAGGAATCTTTTTAAATAAGTTATTGCTCTTCATAAACTCTAAAACTGCAAAGCCGTCTACTTTTGGCATATTTAAATCTAAAAGAATTGTTTCAATAAAGTCATTATTTTGATTAGCCTTTATAATTTTAATAGCTTCTTCTCCATCACCAGCCATTCCTACATTATATTTATCACTAAATATTCTTTTTACAAAATTACAAATAATATTAGAATCATCAACAACAAGAATCGTCTTTTTATCATATACATCTTTTTCATCAGCCATTTCAGAAACGTTAGCTCTTTCACTACCTTGACGAGAATCCATATAATCTTGGATTAAAAGAATAGCCTTATTAGTTTCATTAATCAAATCATTAATATGTGAGGCAACATAATAATAATCCCCACTTTTACTTTTCATCTCATGTTCTAAAGCAATATTTGCTAACTCATTAAATCCAAAATTTTTGGCATCATTTTTCATAGAATGAACATAAATTGCATAATTATTCATATCTTTTTTTTCAAAAAAGCTAATTAATTTAGTAATTTTAGAATGAATACCAACTAAAAACTCATTAATCGTCTCATTATATGTTTCCACATCCCCAAAAAGCTCTAAAACTCGAGAAATATCAACACCATGTTCTTCTAAAAAATTAATACTTTTCATATACACACCTCTACTATAAAAAATTATATAATAAAAAAAAACAAAATACAATGAATTTACAAAGTATTTTGTCAATTAAAAAATAAATACAATAATTTATTTTTTAATCTTTAAAATCAAAATAAAAATCTAAAATTCTCACTTGATCACCTGCTTTAGCCCCCATTTGAACTAATTCATCATCAATTCCCATACGACGCAATTTCTTAGCAAAACGATAGATAGCTTCCTCACTTGAAAATTTAGTCATCTTAAAAATTTGCTCCACTTCATCACCATGAATAGCCCATAATCCTTCACCTTCGTTAGTAATTGTGAAAGGTTTTTCCTTTTTAAATTTATAAAGAACATGACTTTCTATTTGACTATCATCATATAACGGGTTAACCGGAATCTCATCTAATAAATCTGAAAGATAATCGATAACAGGTTGAAGCCCCTGATTTTGAAAAGCACTAACCTCAAATATCTTACAATCAACTTTTTCAGAAAATTTACGAAGATTGTCTCTGGCGTTCTCTAAATCCATTTTATTAGCAATAACAATCATTGGTTTTTTAATTAGTTTTTCATTAAATTTTTTTAATTCATCGTTAATTAAAAGAAAATCTTCATAAGGATCTCTCATCTCACTACCACTCATATCAATAACATGAGCTAAAATTCTTGTTCTTTCAATATGACGCAAAAATTTATCTCCTAAACCTTCACCATGACTTGCTCCTTCAATAAGGCCAGGAAGATCAGCCATAACAAAACTTTTCCCATTAGTTGCTCTAACAACACCTAAATTAGGACTTAAAGTAGTAAAGTGATAAGCTGCTATTTTTGGCTTTGATTTAGAAACACAAGAAATAATTGTACTTTTTCCAACACTAGGAAGTCCAACTAAGCCAACATCCGCAAGCATCTTGACCTCTACCTTTAAATTCTTTCTTTCCCCCTCTTCCCCATTTTCAGAATAATTGGGAGCTGTATTTGTTTGCGTTTTAAAAGCTGTATTTCCACGTCCACCACGCCCACCTTTAGCAATAATTTCTTCTTGGCCCTTATGAGATAAATCGGCAATAACAAGTCCTGTATCTAAATCTGTTACCACAGTACCTAAAGGGACTTTTACAATCAAAGCATCAGCACCTTTTCCATGTTGATTTTTTCCTTTCCCATTTTCACCATTAGCACCTTTGATTACTTTTTTATAACGTAAATCTAACAATGTATGAAGACCTTCATCGACTTGAAATATGACATCTGCACCATGCCCACCATTTCCACCATAAGGGCCACCCATCGAAACATATTTTTCTCGACGAAATGCAGTACAACCATTTCCACCATTTCCAGCCTCTATACGAATCTCTACTTCATCCACAAACATAAAATCACCCCTTCATTGCAACGATTATAGTTTATCAAATATTAATGATTATGTCCATATTTCGAAAGAAAAAGA
>CACZQK010000049.1 GCA_902783315.1 uncultured Erysipelotrichaceae bacterium
TAGAATAGATATATATGAAGATAAAAGAATTAATATAAAATTCAGTTTTAAAAATGAAAATTAGTCTATCATAAAGGAACAAGGACATGTTTGTCCAATTCATACTCGTATTATTAATCATCATGTATATAAACATACATATCGTCCACAATATACTTGTTCTGAAGAAAATGTCTGTAGCAATGTACAATGTGGTTCTTGTTGTCAATTTCGTTAAAAAATCACTTTTGTGATTTTTTTTGTAAACTCAATTGTTGTTAATTGTCTATTTTTGTCAATTTACTTGATGTTTTACATGTTCTAGTATATTCTAATAATAGGGAGTGTGATACGAATGATTTATCCATCTATTGATAAATTGTTAAATCTTATAGATTCAAAGTATGAACTTGTTCATATTGCAGCTAGAAGAAGTAAACAAATTTCTAGAGACGGATATTTACAAATGCCTGAGTCCGAGTATAAGAGTAAAAAGAATATTGGGAGAGCCCTTGAAGAACTTTCTGAAGGGCTTATTGAGGTGAAAAAAAAGGGCGTATAACGTCCTTTTTTGTATTTGTTAAAAGCGTTGTTTACTAATAGATTATTTGCATGATATAATTTTCTTGGGTGGGGTTATGAAAATTGTAAAATATAAAAAAAGTACTAATGGTAAATATAAAGTTTTTTTAGAAGATGGAAGTGCATTTTCCTTTTATGAAGATGTTATTTTAAAATTTAATTTTTTAATTACTAAAAATATAGATGATCAAGATATAGACGAAGCATTAAAATACAATCAGGAATGTGATGTTTATTATGTTGCTTTGAAGTGTATTAAAAGTCGTTTTCGAAGTGTTTATGAATTAAAGTCTTTTTTAATTTATAAACAATATCCTGAAAATCTAGTTGATAAGGCTATTCAAAAATTACAAAACCAGGGATATTTGGATGATAGGGGTTTTGCTAAAAGCTATATTAATAATCAAATAATGGCAACTAGTAAAGGGCCAATAAGAATAGAAAAAGAATTATTAGAAAAGAAAATTTCTTTCGAAATTATTAATGAAGAAATGCAAGCTTTTACTTTGGAGGAGCAAGAAAAAAAAATTCATAAACTTATTCAGAAAAATATAAAAATAAATCATTCCACTGGTGGAGATGTTTTAATGAGAAAAATCTTTAATAAAATTAAAAATCTAGGTTATGATTCTTCTTTAATTCATTCTATTTTGTCAGATTACTCTTTTGAAAACAATTTGGATATTGCCAAAAAGGAATATAATAAATTGTATCGAAAATACAGTCATAAATATGAGGGAGAGGAATTAAAAAGAAAGATTCGGGAGAAGATGTTTTTAAAAGGTTTGTCTTATGATGAAGATTAATATTATGAAAAAATAGTCAACTAATGTTAACTATTTTTTTTAGCGTTATCAATAAGTTTATCCATATATTCATTGTATGCTTTTTTTAAGGAATCATCATTCCATTTTATTTTGTTTTTTTCACGGATTTTCTTTAATGCTTCATAATGTAATTCTTTTGTTTCATCCAATTTTTTTGTTTTTATTTTTTCTTTTATGTCATCTTTTACTTTTGATAGTTTTGGTTTATCTTTTTCACCGGTTTTTAAAATAATGTGGTAACCATATTCTGTTTTTATTGGTTCTTTTGTATATTCATCTTTTTTTAGACTCTTTACAGCATTAGCAAATTCTTCAGTCATGCTATCAATATCAAAATATCCTAAATTACCTCCATTAGTAGCGGTTGTGGAATCTTTTGAATACTTTTTAGCAAGTGATGCAAATTTTTTTCCTTCATTTAATTCCTTTATAATATTTTTGGCAGTTTGTTTTGCTTCTTGGTCAGCTTTTTCTTTTTCTTCACTGCTAGCATCTTCTTTTACATCAACGGTAATTAGGATGTGGCTAGCACTAACTTGTCCCATAATATTTTCATCATAATACTTTTTGATTTCATTATCTGAAATTTCTTTTTTTACATAATCTTCAACTGCTTTATTTCTTTTATATTCTAAGCTTAATTTGTTTCTTAATTCGTCTTCTGTTTCTACTCCAAAATATTGTTGAAGAACTGATTTATATGTATTTTCATCTTGTCCGTAATAAGATTTTATTTGATTTATTTGATCATCAATATATTTTTTTTCATCTGTATCTGATTTGTATTTTTTATCAAATAGGCTATGATCAATCATATCGATTAGTATTGAAATATTATTTTCTTTTATTTTTTCATAATATTCTGTTGCAGTAAATTTATTATCTTTCATGGATACGGCAACTTTAGAACCATTTTTTACTTCAATCTTTTTTCCACAACCGGTAGTTATTAATAACGTTACTAGTATTGTTAAATAAATTAAATATTTTCTTTTTTTCATTTTTTCCTCCTGTATTTATTAAATCATAGCAAAATTTTGTAATTCCTGCAATAAAATCCTTATTTCTTTTATGTATTCTTCTTTTTTATGTTTGAAATATGATATATGTAAGAACATATTTTATACTTTTGCCATAAAATATTTTGTAAAATGTTAAAAAGGAGGAAAAATATGACTAATTGTGGATCATCATCTAATTTTTCAGGCTCAATTGTTCTTGTTTTATTTATACTTTTAATTATTATTCTTGGTTCATATATTTAAGGGGGTTATTATGGGTGAACAAATATCAAATAATCGTAGTGGTTATTTAATTATAATTGTTTTATATATACTATTAGCTGTATTATTAAGTGGTTCTTTTTATTAATTATTATTAATTTTATGTAGACTATTAATTTTTATTAATGGTCTTTTTTGTTGAGATTTTTTTTCTTTTTCGTATTGTTCTTTGTTTTTTTTTATGATATATTATTTCTTAGATTAAGGTAGGAATATTGGGTGGTGTGATAAATGGTAATTAAGACGGGGATTGTTAAATATAAAGATAGGGAAGATATTTTATGTACTTATGGTGTTTTAGATGATGGCAAGCAATATTATTTTCTTGACAATTCTACTGATGGTGGGTTAAGTAACGGTAATCAGATTGCTAGTACATTGTTAATAGAAGCTGTTGATCCAATGGTTAGAGCTAATAACATTGGGGTAATTGATGCAAATGGAAATGAAGTTATTCCTTTTGTTAATCGTTCTATTCGCTTGATTGGTGAAGGGATTCTTTTGGTTGAGACTTCTGTTCCTACTACACCTAGTGTGATAGAGGCTAATCAAGAAAAAAATAATCCAACTGCTGCCACTAAGTTGGTTTCTACGCCAGCACAGATTAAAGAAAAGATGAATCAGAAAATGGGCAATGGTGGGAGATATGTTTTTAATGACCAATTTTCTGAAGCAACTCTTTATGATGAAAATGGAAATAATTTGATAAATGGAGAGTATTTTAGTTTTATTGGTATTTCTGATGGTAAATTATTTTTAAGTAAGAATGTTGTTGATTCTCCTATTCTTGTATATTCTATGTCTCTTCCGGAAAAAAATAGTACTGTTCAAAATAGTGATTCTCAACAAATTGATGTTGAACAAGCTGAGGTATCTAAAGATGTTATTGAAGAAGCTTTTAATTCGGAGAAAGCATTGATAGATTCTAATGCTAATGGTGATATGAGTTTTGATAATACTAACGAAGATTTAGAAAATCAATCTAGTGAGAAAAATAATGAATTTACGGATGAATCTCCAGCGCAAAATGAGGAAAATAATGAATTTACGGATGAATCTCCAGTGCAAAATGAGGAAA
>CACZQK010000050.1 GCA_902783315.1 uncultured Erysipelotrichaceae bacterium
AAGAACTCATCAAATTCGTGTTCATATGGCTTATATTGGTTATCCAGTAACCAATGATCCATTATATGGTAGAGGTAGGGCAACAGAGTTTGGCCAAATGTTACATTCTTATTCTATTCGTTTTAAACATCCGAGGACTAGTGAAGAATTATTTTTTACCTCTGAACCACCTATGGAATTTAATGAGATGTTGGAAATACTTAGGAGTGAGTGATACTTTATGGAGATGATTGTACATTTACATCAAGAAGTATTTGATATAGTATTAAATAAGATTAAAGATGTAGAAGTTAGAGTTAATGACTTAAAAAGAAGGAATTTGAATATAGGTGATACTTTAATTTTTTTGAAAAGATCAGAGGAAAAAGACCAAATTAAAGCAAAAGTTGTTAATTTAGTTTATTTTAATAATTTTAAAGAAGTAGTAAATCATTAGGATATGAAAAGAATATATTTAGATAGTAGTACCTAAGAAGAATATATTTCTTTAATGTATTTTTTTTATTCTGTAGATGAAGTCAAAAAATGGGGCATTGATGCAATAGAATTTAAGTTAGAAAAATAAGCATTATTGATTTTACTTGCAAAAGAATGAATTTTATGATATAATATAGCCAATTTAAGGGGGAGTTTGTGTGAAGTTTTTGGAAGTGGTGGATAAAACAGGAGAAATTCCAAGATATTCTGTTGAATATGATTTTGAATATTTACCGCAATTATCTGATAGAAAACCTTCAAAAAGAATTTTTGTAACTTCTAAAGGGATTGAATCAATTGCTCGGTTAGACATTATCGAAAAAAACAGTAATCATTCGTGGTATCAAGAGATTTATAAGAGGAATAAAGATAATTTAGATTCTTATGTTATATTTTATAGAGGCAATAGAATTACTTATCGAGAGATGTTTCAAAAAGTTGATGTTATAGCAAAGTCATTAAGAGAATCTGGAGTTGGTATTGGTACTGAAATACCATGTTGTTTTGATAATACTCCAGAGTTGTTATATGTAATGTTAGCTGCAAGTAAAATTGGTGCTTGTTTGAATATATTTGGTGCAAGTTATGATAAAACATATATAAGCCAAATTTTAGATGATTGTTCGGATAAAGCTATTTTTATTTCTGATAGATATTATGATGATTTACAGGATGTTTTGCATAATAGAAAATATGATAATAAAATAGTTGTTTCGCTAGCAGATTCTTTGCCAGATGATCCAACTAAATGTTCTGAATATGTTCCTGAACTTGATTCATATTATCGGTATGAAAATAAAGCCAAAAAATATAAGTCATTGGATTCTAGTATTACTTTATTTGAGGAATTTTATTTAAAAGGGAAAGAATCAAATTTGCCAGATTATGTTCATCAAGGTAATTTGGATGATGTTTTTATGATTACATATACTAGTGGTTCGACAAGAAATGGTTTTCCAAGCCCAATGAAACATGCCAATAGAAGCTATATTGTTGGTGGTATTTTTAATACATTAAAATTAACTAACACTCCAACAATTGAAAATGTTAGAACCCTTGCACATATACATCCTGATTCTAATACTGATTTGATTACTGCTATTTCAGACACTTTAATGAAAGGTGGAGAAGTAGCAATGGAACCTGAGTATTCTAAAAAAAGTTCTCTTGATGTTATGTTTATTAATAATGTTGTTTTATATGCGGGGACTCCGAGCCATCTTGTTGAAGCTGCAAAACAATATTTAGTTAAACGCCACTTTAATAATTCAAAGAAAAAAAGACTTTTGTCTCGGCAACTAGTTACTATTGCGGTTGGAGAGAGAAGAAGTATTGGTGAGGAAAAGTTTATTAATCATTTTTTAAGAACTGCTAAAGCAGGTTCTGATGTTGAAGTTATACTTGATAATGGGTTTAAAATAAAATTACCCTTTGGTCCACTTTCAATTGGTGGAGCAGATACTGAACATGGTGGGCTCTTTTATACTTTGCAGATGATGTTTAAGAGAATTCAATATTTTTATAAAGGAAAAGATTTTGATTATGGAATGGATGCAGTTCCTTTTGCGGTTGTAACAGCATTAAAGCAAAACAAAAATGGAGAATATGTTGAATGTGATTATAATGAGATAGGCGTCATAGTTGCAAATTCTATAACTAATATGGTTGGGTACAAGTCTTTGAAAGAGAAAACTAAGCAAAAAATAATTAGAGATAATTTAGGAAGGGATTGGCTAACTTGTGGTGTATTGGGTTATATAAATGAGTTTGGAAATCCTATATATCTAGGTCGTGAAGAGGATGTTGTAAATTTAAAAGATGGTACATCATTTCCATTGTATATGATTAATGATGTGGTTTGTAAAGATAGTAAGAATGTGTTATCTTGTGAGTCAATTGTTCCTAATGATGACAATGGTATTGTAATTATTAATATTGAATTAAATCCATTAAAGAAAAAAAGTGACGAGATTGTTTTAAATTCAGTTAAAAAGCGTTGCAAGGCTATGCTGCCAAAGGAATTAGTTGATGTTCTTTATTATCGAATAATGAACAATGAGGATTCTTTTCCTTTAACTGGTAGTGGAAAAAGAAACCCTTGTGCTCTTAAAAATATGCCTCTTGAAGATATTCAAAAAATTGATAACGAGCAGAAGCATGTTTCTGGTAAGCCTAAAATTTATGTAAGATGATGATAGTACATGGTTTATTCATAAAAAAGAAATCATTTTGAAAGAAAAAATGATTTCTTTTTTTTATAAAAAAAATGTGTTATTATTAAATTAGAGGTGGTTTGTATGTTAGGTGTTTATTATATTAGTTTAATTTATGTTCTTTTAATTGCAATAATATATTTTACCAAGGAAAAGGTTGAAAATAAGGATAATATGATTTATAACAAATTATTACTTACAAATATAGTTGGTATTGTTATTGATATTTTACAGTATCTTGCAATTTGTAATTTTTTCCCTAGAGTTGTTGTCCTGATTTTAAATAAAGCTTTTTTGATTTATATTAATGTATGGACATTTTTTTTGGCATATTATGTTCTTAATGTTGCTAGTGAAAATGATAGAAGACGTTTGTATACTTTTGCTAAAAAAATGTTGTTCATTGCTTTAATTATATTTATTATTTGTGTTTTAATATTACCTATTGAATATTATTTTGATGGTGTATCTAAGATGTATTCATATGGTATGGCAACTCGCTTTTCATATTTTTCAGGAGGTTTTTTAGTGGGCTTGATGCTTGCTTGTATGCTAGTTGATTATCTTTCACACGGAAGGAAATTAAAGCGTAAGTATGTGCCTTTTATTACATTCTCTCTTATTGGAAGTGTTATTTCTGTTATTCAAATGGTAAAGCCAGAATTGGTTATAATGTCCAGCGTTCAAGCCTTTATTACAATATTAATGTATTTTTTTATTGAAAATCCTGATGTTAAAATGATTCAACAACTAGAGCTTGCTCGAGAGCAGGCTGATAAAGCTAATATGGCTAAAACAGACTTTTTAAGCTCTATGTCTCATGAAATTCGTACTCCTTTGAATGCTATTGTTGGTTTTAGTGATTGTATTATGGATGCTAAGGATTTAGGTGAAGCAAAGGAAAATGCTCGAGATATTGTAAATGCTAGTCAGACTTTACTTGAAATAGTTAATGGAATCTTGGATATTTCTAAGATTGAAGCTGGTAAATTAGAAATA
>CACZQK010000051.1 GCA_902783315.1 uncultured Erysipelotrichaceae bacterium
AACTTCTTCCTCACTTGCATATGAAGAATAGCCTCTGATAGCTATCAGTTTAATATCTAAATATCTTTCCTTTTTAAAAGCTTTATAAAAAAGTCTTTTGCATTTGGAGGACAAGCAAACATTATTTTTTTTAATAAAGCATTTCTTTTAGGAACATCTTTTGTATTAAAATATTCATTCATTATTTCTTCCATTTTATTTAACCTCCGTTATATATAATTTTTCCAGTTCAATTATACCACATTTTTTGTAGTTTTTTTATTGACTTGCTGATCGCAATATTACTATTTTACGAACAAAAAAGACTAGATTATTCTAGTTTTTTATTCGGTTACTTTGACCCCCTTACTTTTAATTGCAGCTTGTAAGCCAAACACTAAAGGAAAACTAATTGGAACGATATGTCGTTCTATTTTTGACTAAAATGACTTATTTTTATATTCTTCTCTTAACTTCATCCATATTTTACCAAGATGATTTTCGCCATCTCTATTTATTCCCCATCCCCAATAACTATCTTTAGGAGAATCTTCAACTATAGTATAATTCTTTGTTTCCAATAGTTTTTTTAAAACATAAGGATTTTGTTCTATTTTACATCTTAATATTTTTTCCATCAATTCTAATACTTCATTAGAACTTAATTCTATTTTATCTTCATACTTAAATCTTATTTTTTGAGCTTCATGAGCTGAATGACTGCTTTTAATTTCTTCTGCTATTTCTGGATAATTATCTATAAATAAATTCGCCTGAAAAGCTTCTTCTGCTGATGAATATAAATAACCATTATATTCTACTTTAAACGATGAGAAATTATCTAAAGGATAAAATTCTCTAGGATAAAAACCAATAATATCATTTATTTTTTCAGATAACCAAGTATCCCTATATTGTTCTAACTTAATCATATTTAGTATCGTTATATAAATTCAAGGTTCTATTCATCTTTTGACTTAATAAATATTGATTTTTACCTATATTTAATTCTCTTACATTTTTTAAATTCAAGTTTCTGATAAAATTTCGTATTTCTTCTTTAACTTTCATTTCATCGGCATCTTTACTTAATCTTTCTACTTCTAAAAAAATGCCTAATCCTTCAACATCTTCAAGTTCAATTTCGAAATTATTATACCTGTATACTCGTCTCTTGTTATGGACGGTAATCAAATATTCAAGCCCCAGCATGGAGATTATAGTCTTGACTGTCTCAAAGTTCTCTATTACCACTTCGTATTCATCAGAATATATCCAAAGTTTTCCTTTAAAGTGTTGCTTTTTATACGTCATATAGCATCCTTTATCAGTTTTTCTTATTCTAAAAGTTTCATTCAATCTCAAATCACTTTCAGGTTTCAAATTGTCCCTTAATGGATCATAGTAATATATATCATATATTTCCTTTTCCCCTAAGTATTCATATTTAGATAGTAGTTCTATCATTTCTTTTTTTGTGTTGTCAAATGCGACTTCCACTTCAATTTCTTTCATCTTATCATACTCCTTTAAATAAAGGATAACTATTATTGTGGAAGTATTTATGTCACATTAAAATTTTTCTTCTAATGCTTTTATTAAAACTATTCTATTTAGATAAAAATGCCTAATCTCTTGTTTTTTCTCACAATAAGCTGCTACTCCCCATTCATTATCAAGTATCATCAAATTATATGGTCTAATAATTCTCTTAGTCATCTTATCATGTTCTTTTGAATAATACTCTATGTAACACTTATTATGATTGTTGATACATTTACTTAATAAATTATAATAGTCTCTATTATCTAATTTAATATTTTCAGGTTTAATAAACTTTTCTGGTATTTTAACATCTTGATTTAATACATATCCTCCATAAGGTCCATATATAGTTTCAATATAAATTCCTGCATATTCTAATTCATCTTTATATTGTCTAATCATTCTTGGTGATACTTCTAATTTTTCAGATAATTCCTTTATACTATACTTTCTTTTATTTTGAAGTAACTGAAGCATCATGAGTACATTAGATAATTTTGACATAATTATCACACCTTATATTGATTATACCACGTATAATGAACTTAGTAAATTGATGAGACTTTTAATTCAATTTACTATATAATATTTTTCACCTAGTTTTAGGTAAA
>CACZQK010000052.1 GCA_902783315.1 uncultured Erysipelotrichaceae bacterium
TTAGATGGTTCTATTATTGAAAATATTACTAGATGTGATAGTCAACCTGAAGTTTTATACATTGAAATGGATGAAATCCACGCTAATTTTCAAAAAGGGGGGGTAATAAAATTGGTCCTGCTGCCATTGTTCATGAAGGCTATGTTGAAGATTTTGTTAAAAGAAAAAAACTTAAAATATTTAGACAAATAAAGTTCATCTTTATTTGTTACTAAAATAATAATTATCTGCATAGAAACAAAAAAAACGGAATTAAGTTTAAAAAACGGACCTTAGTCTAAAAATTTACGCATATTTTAATTTTAACTATAAAAGTTCTGCATTTTTTACAGAACTTCATCTTATTTTTATTGTCCATTTATTGCTTTAAATAGAGATTTAATTTTTTGTCTTGTCAATGTATATTCGTCTAAACTAACTTGACCTAACTCAACATATTGTTTTTCTAATTGTTCTTTATCAAAATCTTCTCCAACTAGAAGTGTTGTTCCCTGTAGTTTAACTCCCCAAAAATCATCAATATTAAAGTAGTGTAAATCTAACACTGCATTGGTATTAGTTAAATTACAATAATTAAGACTACAACCTCTGAAATCTTTTTCACTCATATCTACATTTTCTAGATTAGTTCCTTCTAAACATTTTTTAAAAACTTTTTGAGGATCTAAATTAATTTTAGCATTTTTAAAACTTGCATTTCTTACATAAACATTCGTAAAATCTGCATGTGATAAATCAAGTCCATCACATTCTGTTTGATTTAAGTCTTTTTGATAAACTTTTTGAGGATTAATTGTAGCATTTGTATAACTTAAATTTGTATGACAAATAACACATCCATCAAAGCATTTACCACTCATATCAATCCCTTCAAAGTTTGCACCTTCTATATTTTTATCTTCAACAGTTTGAGGATCTACATCTGCATTCGTACCACGAAAATCAACTCTACGAACACCTCTATCAGCAAATGAAATTCCCTCCAAATCAATAAACTTTAATACACGTTGATCTCCAACATCATAATGCATAATACCATCTAGAAGAATCTCTGTGACTTCCTTACCTAATTTTATTTTTTCCATAGCATTACAAAATTGAATTAATTTTTCTGTATCATTTAAGTCTACCCCTCGCTGCTCTGCATATTTATAGATGGCTTCATTTAACATTCTTAGCAAATCACGATATTGATCTCCATCCATATTTAATTTTCTTCTCATTTTCCAAACCTCCCTTGTTTAGTTATATATTATAGCACATATTTTTAATTTTTTAACACAAATTTATTTTCAATTAAATATCTGTTACCTTCATTTACTTGTTGTTGTAACACTTCTAATTCTTTAATTATTTTTATCATAGACACCATCCTTTCCTAGTAGGATGATTTTTCATATAACGAAAAAATCAACCCAAATTGAGCTGATATTTATATTTAAGTTCGAATAGTTCGAACAGATTCGCCACTGGTGCGGGTAACAGGAGTTGAACCTGCACGTCTAAGACACTAGATCCTAAGTCTAGCGCGTCTGCCAATTCCGCCATACCCGCAAAATGAATGGTGGACCCTACAGGACTCGAACCTGTGACCGCCCGGTTATGAGCCGGATGCTCTAACCAACTGAGCTAAGGGTCCATGACTACTTAATATTAACACAGATTCCTCCTACATGCAAGCAAAAAATCAAAAAAATAGCAAATAAAAAAGATACAAAAACAACAGTATCTTACTTATCTAATTTATTTAATAAATTTATCTTAAACATATCTTTTTTCGGATTCGTTTTTGAAATCATTACACCCTTATATGTAGACAATTCTGCACGATGACCTTCATCCAATATACCCTCCGGCGTAATATTCGTTAATAAGATAATATTTTTTTCTTGATAGACAGTATAATGCAATACAATAGGTCCATGAACTTTTTTAAACAAATCATCAGTTGGTAACTGTAATTCATAACTTACCGTTTTACTTTTTTTATCGTTTTTCACTTCTTTACCAAGAAATCTACCCTTTCTTAATTCAGGATAATAAGTAAATGTTAATCGCTTATAGGCAAGCATATTATATTTACGCACTGATCGTTCTTTTTTTCTAAAATCATTTTCATCTAAATATTCAAATATATAGGTATTTTTCATACATATTCAACCCCCTAAACTAAACCCCTAATATACCTTCAATGCATACATATTATAACACATTTGTTCAATATTGTCAATTTTTTCTTTATTTTTCAACGAAATTCCAAACCTTTTTCATAAAAAAAACAACTATTTTCAAAAATATTAGTCATTTTTTATAAATAAAAATCTATTTTGCTTAACCATTTACATATAATATCCTAAATCTACTAATATATATTCTTCCTTTTCACTATCTTTTAAATTAACTTTTAAAATATACCGATCATTTTCTTTTGTTACTTTTGCATAACTTTTTTCCCCATCACATATTTGATTGTTTTTATCAATTAAAGCAATTAATAATTTTTTATCAATCATCTCTTTTAAAGTTAACATCACAGATTGATTATTTTCTTTTGGTAATTTATCCATCGTATAATATTCAATAGCAGTAGTCTTTATTCTTTCTAAATTATGAATAAATATTTGGGAAGATAAAATATTATCAATACTTTTATCATTAGTTGAAAATGCTACGTTTTTATTAAAAGCAGTTGGTAAAATAATTTTCGTTATTAAAAAGATAATTCCTGAAACAAATAATAAAACAATTATTACTTTCATCAAAAAACTTAATGGAAATCCTCTTTTCTCATATTCTTCTGTGTACATTATCGATTCTCCCTTTTCCAATGTTTATGCATTATTCTATCAAACAGAGAATTCAAATGTCAAGAGATAAAACCTTGCAAAAAACTATTTTTCCTTTTTCTTTAAGACAACAACCGTCATTCCAGCGTTGAAATAATCTGTCTTATATTCTTGAACAAACTTATTTCTTTTTAATACATCATGTGTCGTCTTTCGAATAATCCCTGTACCAACACCATGAATGATAGCAATCTTTTCATTTCTCATTTGATAATTATCTAAAATAAAATCATTAATTAAAATTCTTGCATACTCTCTATCCATCCCATGAAGATCAATAGAAGGTAATCTACTAAGAGAATTAAACATATTCCAATACCTCTTCTAAAGAAGGAATCGATTTCCGAGCACCAATTTTTTCAACAGAAATTGCCGCTGTAACAGAAGCTAACCGAATTGTCTCATATAGTGAATAACCATTACTAATAAAATAGACAAAGGCACCATGAAAAACATCTCCAGCCCCCGTAGAATCTAAAGCTTTCACTTTAATACTTGGAATTAACTGACATAATCCATCAATTCTAGCAAAACTACCATCAGCCTCTAACGTAATAATAATATTGGCTTGAAAAAAAGTCTCCAATTCCCTATAAATTTCTATCAATTCACCTAGATTTGATATATTGATTTTTTTATTTGCAAATTCCTCTGCAAAATTTTTTGAACATACTAAATAAGTAACTTTCTTACCTAACTCTTTTGTATCTTCCGTTAACCTTCCTGCATCCAATACACTAATTGCATCTAAATTATTATTTAATACTTCTTTAGCCGTTTCTGGATGCTCCCCATCTATTAAAATAACATCTGCTTTACAATCAATTTTTTGATTCAATTTACGAATAGATTCATCCTTTGAAGACAAAACAGTTCGAGTCCCATTACTAAGATTCATAATAATATAACTACTGGTAGTTCTATGATTATCATGTCTTTCCAAATAATCAATATTAGCCCCAATGTTCCGAAACTCTTCTACAATTCTATCACCATAATAATCATTTCCTACAACAGATACAATACTTGTATCCACTCCCCACTTAGCAAGTAAATAAGCCCCATTAGAAGCAGGCCCTCCGCCACAATCAACATGATTTTTTATTCGATATTTCACATTTTCTTTCGGATATTCTGTCATTGGTAACGTTATATCAAAAGTAGAATGTCCAACACAAATTGCCTTCATAAAATCACTTCCCTTAATAATATTCCTACTTTATACATCTATTTTATTATATAGATTTTCAGAAATCAATTTAATTATTTCCTTTACGGTAAAAAAGAAAAAACATAGTTTTTCATACAAACAGTCTATATTCCATGATAAATATTAACTACTTCTGAAAGAATCAGAAAAAGAAGAAATACCCTCCACCAAGAAAAAATTTTTTGAACCAAAAAAGAAACTCTCATCCTATCCTTTATGATATCAAGGACGATAAAGATATTGCAAAAAAAGCAAAATAAAACAACTGGGATTATCAAAAAGTTATAATAAATTGCTTTCATAAAATGAAAATGCATAACTTCTATCATAGCCCTTGTTAATCCACATCCTGGACAAGGAATATGAAAGATTGTCTTAAAAAAACAAGGAATATGAATCATATTCCCATATAAAAGAAAACCAAAGAAGATTTCAAATAGTATTAAGAAAAAATAAAATAATCTTCTCATTAATCTTGTAATGGATTTCCATTAGCATCAACATTTATATTTCCTACAAGAATCAAAATACCTTCAATAAATCCCCATAAAGCACCAATTCCACAAGTTACTATAGTAACAATTATTTGAATAATAGCTTTATTATTAAATCCTAAATAGAAATTATGAATTCCCCATCCTCCGAGAAAAACACCTAATAATCCAGCAACTATTTTTGACTTTGCTTCTGAATTACCAATGCTACCAGAAGTATTTCCACCATTTGTTGGAACTCTTCCATCTAAAGAATTACCACAATTTGGACAAAATTTTAAGCCTTCCTCTACTTGAGTACCACAACTAGTACAATATTTAGCCATATTAATTCCTCCTTTTCTATTATTCTAACACAACTAAAAAAAAAAAGAAATTTATTTTTGAAATTGTGAATTATACAATTTCTCATAAAATCCTTTTTTCTTAATTAAATCCTCATGCGTTCCTTGTTCAACAATATTTCCTTCGTTCATAACTAAAATCAAATCAGCATTTTTTATTGTAGAAAGCCTATGGGCAATAATGAATGACGTCTTTCCTTTTGTTAATTTATCCATAGCCTTTTGCACTAACTCCTCAGTTCTAGTATCTACATTTGAAGTTGCCTCATCCAAAATTAAAAAAGGTGCATCTTCTACCATTCCCCGAGCAATAGTAAGTAATTGTTTTTGCCCCAAAGAGATTGCTTCATTATCACTAACACTTGAATCCAACCCTCCAGGAAGGGTCTTAATAAAATGATCAATCCCTACAGCTTTACACAACTCCCATATTTCATCATCGTTAAGCTTTTTATGATTAAAACGCAAATTTTCTCTGATAGTTCCATCAAACAACCACGTATCTTGCAAAACCATTACAAACAACTTATGAATGTTTTCTCTAGACAAATCTTTAATTGATATCCCATCAATTAAAATATCTCCTGCTTGAATATCATAAAACTTCATTAGTAAGTTTACCATTGTCGTTTTTCCAGCTCCCGTAGGTCCAACAATTGCAATCTTTTCTCCAGCCTTAACCGAAGCACAAAAGTCTTTAATAATCATTTTATTTTCATCGTAACCAAATTGTACATGCTTGAATTCAATATTTCCGAGTGCCGTTTTTCGATCAATAATCTTTGTTGCTTTTTCTTTAGGCATCTCTTCTTCATCCATAAATTCAAAAACTCTTTCTGCTGAGGCTGCAATAGACTGCATAGTGGTCATACTTTGTGCAATTCTAGAAAGTGGATTAGTAAACAAACGAACATAAATCATAAAAGCCACAATAACACCAAAAGATATCCTATTATTCATAACAAGTAAAGCCCCTACAACACAAACAGAAACATAACCAAAGTTTCCAATAAAATGCATAATAGGTTGCATAATACCAGATAAAAATTGACTCTTACGATTACACTGATACAAACGATCATTAATCATATCAAATTCTTTTAGAGCTTCTTCTTCACCGTTATATGTTTTTACAACATTATGGCCCGAATAAATCTCTTCAATATGGCCATTTAAATCACCCAATTCTTTTTGACGCTGTACAAAATATTTTTGACTTCTTTTAAGTAATAGAAAAGATAAAAAGAAGCCAACAATACTAGCTAAAATCGCCGTAATAGCCATCATCCAATTAGTAACAAACATCATCACTACTGACCCCACAAACAAAGTAACATTAGCAACAAATGAGGTAATAGTATTACTAAGATTAATGCCTATAGTATCAACATCATTGGTAACTCTTGATAAAATATCTCCCGTCTCGTGCGAATCAAAATACCTTAACGGTAAACGATTAATTTTTAAACTAATATCTTTTCGTAATTTCTTTGAGTATCCTATTCCAACATAGGCCATAATTAAACCTTCAAAGTATCCAAATAAAGAGTTAAGTAAATAAATAATGCCAAGTAATATAGTTCTCTTTTTTAATTCTTTTTGATTCATCTTTGGTTCTATTAAACTTTTAATAGAATTAGGAAAACTATCTAATTTAGCTAATAAATTTTCTGTAACCATAGAAGAATCCATATCTTTAATAATAGAAACATATTTTTTCTGATCATCAGCAGTTATTAACACTCCTTTGTAAGTGAAGTCTTGAAAATTATGCTTATATATCTCTTCTGTAATATCTTGTAATTTGGAAACGTCAAGTTTTATTCCATCACTGATAACATCCGTAACATCAGCAAGCTTATTAGGTGCAATAGTTGCCAGAACTGCTGCCAATAAAGCTAAAACAATTCCAATAACCAAAGAAACACGCCAACGGTCTAAGTTTTTAAATAAGCGAAGCATAGAGCCTTTAAAATCTTTTGACTTTTCTTGATAATTCATTCTTGGTCTAGGCATTTTCTAACTCCTCCTCACTCAATTGCGATAAAGCAATTTCTTTATAAACGTCACAATTCTCCAATAATTCTTGATGGGTCCCCATACCAACACATTCTCCTTTATCAAGAACAACAATTTTATCAGCATTCATTATCGTGCCAATTCTTTGTGCTACTATCATATTAGTAGCATTTTTCGTATGTTTTTTTAATTCACTTCTCAATTTAGCATCTGTCTGATAATCAAGCGCACTAAAAGAATCATCAAAGATATATATTTCAGGATCTCTTGCAATAGCCCTAGCAATTGAAAGTCTTTGCTTTTGACCACCACTTACGTTAGTACCTCCACGAGCAATGTGAGAATCATACCCCTTATCCATCTTTTCAACAAAACTCTTTGCTTGCGCAACCTTAATAGCCTCTTTTACTTTTTCAAGAGTTGGGTTTTCCCTACCATTATCACCATAAGTAACGTTATCAAAAACACTTCCCGTAAACATAACAGCTGTTTGAGGAATATATCCTATCCTATTATTTAATTCTTTTAAACTATATTCTTTAACATTAACCCCATCTACAAACACTTCACCATCGGTCACATCATATAGTCTTGGTACTAAGTTAATCAAAGTAGATTTACCACTACCAGTAGACCCAATAAAAGCAATGGTTTCTCCTTGATTAACTTTAAAACTGATGTTCTTTAATAAATACTCATCAGCATCAGGATATTTAAAACTAACATTCTTAAATTCAACCGTGCCCTTCTCTTTAGTATCCCCCTCAAATAATCCCGATATAATAGAAGCCTCTTCATCTAAAACAGCATTAATACGCTCAGCTGAAACTTTAGCTCTAGGCCAAATCATAAATATCATAGTAAGCATTAAAAAAGACATAATTACTTGAATACCATAACTAGAAAAAACAACCATATTACTAAACGTGTTAATCTTATCCAACATCCCACTATGAACTATTAAATAAGCACCTACTATATAAATTCCTAAATGTTGGAAATGCATAACAAAATTCATGATTGGATCCATAACTGCAAAAGTCTTAGTAACAGTTAAATGTGTACTAGAAATATCATCATTAACATTTTCAAACCGCTTCTCTTCAAATTTTTCAGCATTAAAGGCATGAACAACCCGAATACCAGTGATATTCTCACGTGTAACTCCATTTACTTTATCTGTTAAAGTCTGAATTTTAGCAAATCTAGGGGAAACAATTCTAATAATAATTAAGTTAGTAACGACAATAATAACAACCCCAATACCAGTAACAACGCTTAACTCCCCACTCTTACCAACAATCTTTAATAAAGCCCATACCGCCATAACAGGAGACTTAATAAGCATCTGTAAACCCATAGCTAAAAGCATTTCTATTTGTGTAACATCATTCGTAGTCCGTGTAATCAAACTACTAGTAGAAAACTTCTTCATTTCAGCCAAACCAAAATTTTCAACTTTATAAAATATTTTTCTCCGAGTATTACGGGAAAATCTAGCTGCTAAAAGCGAAGTAAAGAATCCAACACAAATAGTACAAATTAAACTACCGATAGCACATACAAGCATATGAGAACCAGCATTTAATATTTCTTTCATCGTACTATCTTCTGTCTGCACCAACTTTGTAATTTCACTCATATATTCAGGAGTTCTTAAATCTAAAAACACCGAAAAAACAACTAAAAAAATGACTATTAAAAAGAACAAATAATCTTTCTTTTCAAAATTATGAAACAACTTAATCATATATCTTCCTCCTAAAACACTTATTTATTATTCATAGGATAACGATTCATAGTAACAATATTTAATGATAATATTTTATTATCTTCTTTTTTCTTAATAGAATCAATAAAATAGCCAGCAGCTCTTAACTGGTCCTTCATAGCAACAATCTCATCATATGTAAACCAATTAACCTCAGCAATTTCCTTATCATCAAATTGAATATCTTCTTCTTTTAATTTCATGTCAAAAAGAAAAGAAATAATATTCATATCATCATAAATTCTATTTAATATATCAACAATACCAACAGTTTCTGCAGTACATCCTGTCTCTTCAAAAACTTCACGACAAGCCCCTTCTGTAATAGATTCATGATCTTCCAAGCGCCCTGCTGGTATATTCCAAGTTCCCTTCCAACGTCCTTTATTTTCCTTAACAAGCAAATACTTTCCTTCTTTTTCAAGAATACCTCCTACGACAATAACATTCATTAAATCACTCCATCTCGACTAACTCTAATAATAATAGTTCAAATATAAAAAATAGTCAAGAATAACAAATAGCAAGATAGTGTTTCCAAAGTGGGGAGATTTATAAATAATCTCTTTTTATATCAATAAAAAAGGTTAAAACCTAAAAAATGCTTTATAA
>CACZQK010000053.1 GCA_902783315.1 uncultured Erysipelotrichaceae bacterium
ATAAGTTTAAAAAACGGACTTTAGTGCGTTATTTTAGTCGTGAAATAATTTATCAAGAAATAACTATAATTAATAACTTTTATCAAGTTTATTTCCGTTTAACATTCTAGAAACGGCAATAACTCTGAAAAAGAAAAAAATCCGTTAAAAAACGGACATTAGTCTAAAAATTTACGATTTTGCAGAACAACGTTGATCTTTATTTGAATACCCATTTTTATAAATAACGGAATTAAGTTTAATAATAGTATACTATTATATATTTCTATACAGTCATAAAGAAGAATTAAAAATGAAAACACTTAAATATTGAACAAAAAAATCATTTTATCTACTTGTTCAATTATGTCTTACTCTTTAACACCGTCTAAATATTCAGTTATTCCTTCTAAAACCTAACATAGTTTTTTTACTCATCTTTTCTTCTGATAATAATTTTGGTTAATTATAAAACAGATGATTAAAGACATAATAAATTCTTTTATTCCTATATATTTATTCATCTCCATGTACCAAATAATTGAGCTTATCAAAAATACTATTAATTATACTATCATATTTTTGATTCATTAACTTTCCACAGTCATTTATATATCTATGGAAAAATCTTCAAAATAAACAATAATAAAATAATTCTAGAAAAAGAAGTTTTAATTATAACGAAACATCATTTTTCCTTTTTTTGGCTAAAAAAGCCATAAATTGTGGTATTTCATGAAATCGATTATAATAATTTTCATCAACTTCTTTACAATCATCTATACATCTTGATTCTTTAAAATTTTCAACTACAAAACGATTATTTATAAGAACTTCAAAAAAATATGATGGGGAAGCAATAAATTCTTCTAATACTTCATTATCTTTAAAATGATTTACTTGTTTTGTATGAGACATATAATTTCCTAATACATGAGAACCTTCGCTACCAGCTTCAAATCCTATAACATGATAAAAAGAACCATTATAACTTATTTTTTCAGTAGCAAACCTCATTGGATGCCCAACTGAAAATAATACTTCACCATCATAATTCAAAACTCTATATAATTCCGCAAAAACTTTATTTTTATCTTCAACATGACTAATTGCTAAACTACTAAAAATAAAATCAAATTCATTTTCCTCAAATGGAAGCCTCAACATATCACCAACATAAAAATCACAATTAGGATAATTTTCTTTAGCAATAGATATTGATTTTTCTGAAATATCTATTCCAATTATCTTTTTTGGATTGTATTTACTCAAAAGTTCACTTTCTTCTGCTGTACCACAACCTAATAAAAGAACTTTTTTCCTTCAATATTTGGTAACATTGATATCATCATAGGTTTTTCTACGAATCGTAATGACTTTTTTAATCCATTTGTTACTTCATAATGCCTTTTTTCAGCAAATTTATCGTAATCATTCATTTTCACATTTAATTCCATCTTTCATCCTCCTAAATATTACTGAAAACTCTTTTCTTGATTATTCCTATAGAAATATTAAATAAATTAGATACCAAACTAAAAAACTAGAAGAATATACTCTTTTTACTACTAAAAAAGAAAGTAAATCCAAAAAAGTTTCATTAAACATCTTCTCATAATAATGTTCACCAACTAGTTTTATAGCACTTGAATCTGTTGTTTGACTCATACCTAAATATGATATTAAACAAGCACCATTTTCAACTATACTAGCATTTTTTGATTTTGTTCAAAAATTGCTGAACGTAAATTTATAATTGAATAACCAACTTCATGAAAAAATCATATTTTATTTACTCACGTTCTGATACAGGAGCTTTAGAATAACCGTACATATCTATAACAATTTTTTCATTTTCATCTAATCTAAAAATACCATATATTTCATTTTTACTCAACCATTCAGTTTCACTTCCTCAAGGATATGTATTTACTAAAGAAAGTATTTTTTAAAACCCTTTCTTCTATCTTCATTTATAGCACCAGTCCCCAAAAGCAATCTTTATAAAACATTCAATATCAGCATTTACTAATTTTCTATCATTCCAATGAGCACAATTATAAACTACTAAATTATCGCTTTCTTAGCTTTTAGCACATTCAATTTTTAAGATAATTATTGAGGTATTCAACCCATTCAAGACTATTTTCTTCATCAAACAAATGATATAAAAATTGAACTACTATATCATGCCTTTTTATAGCTTCTTCTTTTCCTTTTTCTGTTAACATAAGATTTTTTAATTTTAATAACTTTTCAAAAACATGGCAAACCCCACTATCAGAACACTTTTTTGTTATTATTTCATTTTTATTTTCACTAGGAAAAATATTTTTATTAAAAAATGGTACTCCATAGCTTTTGATATAATCATTTAATCTCAATAGCCCATTAGCTCCTAATGCATCACACATATCAGCATCTGAAACAAACTTCCCTTCTAATGTTTCTGGATAAGATCCATTTAATCGTTTCCGATATCCAATTTTACTAATATCTGTACAAACAATTTCCTGAATATTTTCATCAACTTTACAAAATGTCATGATTCGTCGCGCATTATAGAGATTTTTAGAATTATCATCCCCAAATAATTTGAAATCATCCACATCATGAAGTAATGCAATCAATGATAAAATTTCAACATTTACATTTTCTTCTTCTGAAAAATGCAATGCTAATTTTAAAACTCTATGTACATGATCAAAATTATGACCAGTTTTATCTTTATTCAATAGTTTAAATACTTCTTTTTTAACTTTTTCAATCATAAGTTCATCCTCTCTTTTTTAATGAAACAAATCGAAAAAAATTCAAAACTGATGGAATTAGAAGCAAAATAAATAAATAGCTAAAATAAATATAAGAATTATGATCATAATCAAATATAACATGAATAATATTAAAGATTATAATTACAATTTTTATTAAACAACTGATACAAGAATAAATAAGACCACTTTTTATTTCACCAACTGTTGTCAAAAGATCCAATGTACAAATAATCAATGAGATAGTTGAACTAATAACACCTACCCACCCAAGTGAATATCTAATAATTGGGATACATATCCAAAAAACACTTAATGACAAAACAATTCCAATAGCACTGCATATAATAGATATTATTTTAGGATACTTAAATAAGCAAAGAATGATACCAATAAGTTCAATAAAAAAACCAATTATAACCAGATGTTCCCCTATATACATATTTTTATGATACATGTATAGCATTTCTTCTGTTGGATCTTGATATGGAAGTCCAGCCTTTACAATAATATAATAAAAACCTATAGCTAAAAAAATAGCACCAATGATAAAAATTGTTTGAACGATAATGAAATTGGATTGAATAAGTTTTTTCATAAAACCTCCAATAGTAATATATTTTCAAATACAATTATAACACGTCATAAAAAAAGATAAATAATTTATGCAATTAAAAATATCTTTTTACAAAATACATATTTTACTTATTATTCTTATAATAAACCTTCACAACTTCTTGTCCTTCTTTAAAATTCATTGAATCTGTAATTAAATCTTCAGTTAAACCGGATTACAAATAATAACATAAATATTGCTTTAGGGCAGATTCATTAAAAAACTTTAATGCATTACAAGTAACAAGAAAAGAATAGAAGCAGCAAGAGAAAAAATATTAAAAAAAATACCCACTAACTTTCCTTCAACTAGTTGGTGATTTTCTTATACAAAAAAGACACTTTTTGAATGTCTTTTATATTATTTATTTGGACCACAATTATTATTTCCAAAACCCCAAAATAGGAAGAAAATAAGAATTATAATGATAAACACCCACCAACTACCAAAACCATCGTTATTCTGATTTGTTGGGTATGCAGGATATCCATAAGAGTACATAACATTCTCCTTTCAATATAGTTTATGAAGAATATTATGTTTTGCCAATGATACTTACTCTACTGTAACACTTTTTGCTAAATTTTTAGGTTTATCAATATCACAACCTCTTTTATAAGCAACATAATAAGCTATCATTTGTAAAACCGGAACCACTAAAATAGGCTGCAATTTTGTATTTATTTTTGGTACTATTATCTTATTTTCGTAAGAGCACTCTTCAGTTCCTACATAAATTGGAATTGCCCCTCTTGAAATAACTTCTTCCAAATTAGATATTGTTTTATCTTTAGTCATTTCATCTGTGACAATACCAAAAACAATTGTTCCTTCTTGAATTAAAGAAATAGTCCCATGCTTTAATTCCCCAGCTTGATAAGCCTCACTGTGAATATAAGACACTTCCTTTAATTTTAAACTGCCTTCTAAACTAATAGCATAATCAACCCTTCTACCAATAAAAAAAACATCTTCATGCTGATAAATAGCATCCGCAAGTTTTTTGTAAAAGCCACTTTTATCAAGTAATATTTTTAAATTTTGAGGGAGTCTTTTTAATTCTTCTAAATATCCTTTAACTGGATTTATTTTATAAGATAAAAAACTTAAAACCAAGACTTGCAAAATAAAGGCTTTCGTCGTAGCAACTGCAACTTCTCTTCCAGCTTCTATAAGAATTTTATACTTACATTCTCTGGCAATAGTTGATCCATCTACATTAACGATTGCCAAGGTATCCACTTTATTTTTAATTGCTTTCCTCATAGCTGCAATGGTATCGGCCGTTTCTCCTGATTGTGATATCAAAACAACTAAAGTATTATCATGATAAATGATATTACGATATCGATACTCACTTGCCACATCTATTTCTACAATTTTTCCATCTTCTTCAAAAAAATTTTTTCCAATCATCCCAGCATAATAGGCAGAACCACATCCAACAATATGAATTGTATCATACTGATTCAAATCTGGTAATAAATCCATATTATTTTTATATTTTTGAATTAAATTATCAACCAACATAGGTTCTTCCATAATTTCCTTTATCATATAATGCTCATATCCACAAAGGCTAGCATTTTCTAAACTTAAATTACTTACTTCAATAGACCTTTCTACCTTTTTTCCATCCTTTATAATAGTAAATCCATCTTTTGTTAAAGTAATTATTTCATTTTCCCCTAATAACACATACTTTCTTGTCTGATCTATGATAGCACCTATATCACTTGTAACAAAGTATTCTCCATCTGAAACTCCAAGAATTAAAGGTGATTCACAACGCACTGCATACAATTTATCTGCATCATCATCATTGATAATAGCAAGAGCATAACTACCTTTTAACTTCACAATAGCTTTTTGAATTGCTTCAACCATATTATGAGTATAATATTTATTAATTAAAGCAGCAATTACTTCAGTATCAGTAGAACTTTTAAAAACAACTCCCTCTTCTTCAAGTTCTTTTTTAAGCAATGAAGCATTTTCTATAATTCCATTATGTACCAAAGTAATTTTTCCACTTTTTTGAGGATGTGCATTAACTTCACTAGGCTCCCCATGTGTTGCCCATCTAGTATGACCAATACCCAACTGACAGTCAATAGTTTCTTCACGAAAAATTTTTTCTTCTAAATCGGTTATCTTACCAAGACTTTTTATAATTTGAAGTTCTTGTTCATTTTTTAAAGCAATTCCTGCTGAATCATAACCTCTATATTCTAATTTTTTCAAACCATTTACTAAGATTTCTTTTGTATTTCTTTTACCTATATATCCAATAATTCCACACATACAAATTCTCCATTCTAGTACAAAAAAGAAAGCTTTTCCCCCTAACGTACAATTTCCTCTTTTTCAAATATATAATTTAATTTTTCTTGATTATTCTTCTTCTTATTTATCAATTCATCTTCTTTTTCAGACTTAATATAAATATCCTGATAATTAGTTTTTATACCTTTTAAACTATTCATTCTTAAAGACTGTTCTGGAGTCAAAGACATATTTGCCTGTATTAATTCTAAATTAAAAAGATCAGAGGTATTATCTTTATATATAATTTTTTTATTTTCAGTTACATAGTAAATATAAATATCCCTCTCTTCATATAAAGCCTTAACATAAATCTCATATTCTTTTATAGCACCCTTAGTAATCTTACAAGTCGCAGATAAAACTTCACTAACATTATTTTGGCTTTGAATATCCATATAAGCAAGCTTAACTAAATAACCACAATTTGCTTTATTTTCACTATTTTCTTTCCAATATTTCGTATTATGATTATTATTAACTTTAAAATTAACTAAACAAAAGAAAATAATTAATAGAAAAGTAGCATATATAGCTAAAGCCATAGGAGCATTAACTCCACCTTCTTCTTTCATAATATTCAACAAAGTAAAATTATCAGTACCTTCCATTCTCTTTAATATTTTCTCAACTTTCTTTTTAGCAACAAAAGTATAATAATAATTAAAGGAAAATCCTAAAAAAACCATTACAACAAGAGAAAAGACAATTAAATATTTTCTTACAAAAACAATAAAAATACCTGTTATAAATAACCCAACGATACCAGTTACGTATAATTTTCTATATAGCAAATACATCCAATTTAATAGAAATGCCCAAATATTAAACGGCCATTTTTTGATTTGTTTATAATCTTCACCAATATAAGCCTCTAAAAAGTTTTCATTCTCGTAATAGAAATCATTTTCTTCTATAGAGTTTTTTGCTTTATCATTTTTATTTTTTTCATAACTCTTCGCACTATTAATACTAATAATATCATTAAGATTAGTGTTATTTACTTCTGAATAGCTACCAATATCATTATCCAACAAATCTCCATTTACTTGTTCACTATTTTGTTCCACATCATCATTGTAATAGCCACATATAGTACAAAACTTTTCTTGCTCTTTTAACCTTTTACCACACTTTTTACATTTCATTTTATCACCCACTTATTATACAGTTTCTTCTGATAATCTTTCATATTTCTTTTTATTTTTTTCTTCATATTCAGCAATTTGGTCTGCAAACAGCATATCAAACTGAGGCATTGATTTATCAATAACATCTGGATAAATATTCTTGCTATTCACAATTGCCTTTTTAAAATCCATCACATTAACTTCACTTCTATTATCATACAAAGCATTAGAAAATGCTTGCTGGATAATTGTCAAAGAAACATCTGGATAACGAGAACCAATTTCATATATTCTTTTATATTCACTTGTAATATCAGTAATAAATTCCATCATTTTCTTTTGAATAAAAGACGTATACATCATCTTAGCACCAGTTTTTTTCTCAATTTTTGGAAGAGTACCAATCAATATTTGAATATTTTCTTCTCTTGTAGGTTCAAAAATCTCAACTTTTTGAAATCGTCTAACAAAAGCCTTATCTCTTAAAATGTAACGCTCATATTCCTCTGTAGTAGTGGCTCCAATCACCTTAATATCTCCTCTATCTAAAGCTGGCTTGAACATATTAGCAAAATCAACAGCATCTTGAGCCTTCCCCATAAGTGTATGTATTTCATCAATAAAAAGAATTAATTTGGTCTCATTTTTTAACTCATCGATTAATATTTGAACTTTTGATTCACCTGTTATAGGATCTTCTCCTAATAAAGCAGAAGTATTAATTTTAATAACTTTATACCCCTTTAACAAATCAGGAACATCATTTTTTTGAATACGATAAGCAAGACCTTCTACAGTAGCAGTTTTACCAACACCAGGCTTTCCTGTTAAGACAGCAGATTTCTCTGGAGTTAATAAAATAAGAATCAATTGCTTAATTTGTTGATCTCTACCTATGGCTGGATTTGTTATGTACTCTTTTTCTTGAAAGTTTTCCCCATATGTCTCTAAAACACTCATTCTTTTCTTCTTTATGTCTAAATTTTCATCCAATCTATCTAACATTCTTCCACATCCTAGTTATTTTTATTATACCATATTTTTTCATCTAAAAAACAGCAATTATACTTTATTTATAAAAAAGTTGCCCCTGTTTCTTATTTAAGTAAGTCATCTTTTTATAGTCATTAACATAATCTATTTTTTTATTTTCATATATAAGTTTATTTTTAATTTATGATTATACAATATTTTTATCTTATTTCTTCACATTAACGTATTTTAGAAAACGTTAGCTCAAATAATACCAATAAAATTCCAACCGTTATAGAAATATCCGCTAAATTAAAAATCGGAAAGTCATACCTAAAAATACAAAATGAGAGATAATCAATAACACCATAATAAATAAATCGATCCAACAAATTACCAAAAACGCCACCTATAATCATTCCCAAAGATAATATAGAAAGTTTTGAAAAGTTTTCTTCCTTTATTATATAATAATTTAAAAACAGAAGAAAAGTAATTGTAATGATAATAATAAAAATAGTATTATCTTTTAAAATAGAAAAAGCGGCTCCTGTATTTTTTATCAAAAATATCTGAAAAAACCCTGGAATTATTTTAATACTATCATATAAATTCAGTGTATGACTCAGAAAAAATTTTATTATCTGATCAATTATTAAAATAAGACTTGCTATTTTATAAATATTTTCTTTTTTACCCATTACTTTCTCCCTCTAATAATTTTATTTTTTCTATAATAATTTGAAATGTATCCAATCTCTTTTCAACATGTCCTCGTATTTTTACTAAATTTCCTTTTTCTATCGTTGAATATAAACTATATATCTTTGGAAACATAATAAATTCTTTACTAGCTGTTTCATCACTACCAGTTAAAAAAGCCATTTTGTCACCCTTTTTAGTATCAATAATTTTTATTTTCTCAACCAATACTAAAACATCGACAGTCTTATTAAAATAATTATCCACAACATGTAAAGAAATACAATAAGGATTATCCTTCCTATACATACTAGTTGGATGAGAGGAAAGATAAAATCCAAAAATCTCTTTTTCTTTTTCTAAAATATAATTTTTTGAAAAATCTTTTTGATTCTCAATTTCTGGTTTCATTACTAAAGAAGAATCTATATCTTTTGTTAATTCAGCATAATTAAATAAACTATCTAAATTATACATTAAAGTTGCTCTATTATAACCAAATTCTTTAAAAACATCTGCATAAATTAAAACTTCAAATACTTTCTTCCCAATACCAGCAATATAAAGTCTACTAAAAGCGTCATAAATATCAACAAAGTTACCGTCTTTTTTAGCAGCATCAATTTGATTAGAAATAACAATTCCAATCCCTTTAATATTAGATATTGGATAAATTATTTTACCATCTTGAACAACATATCTTATTTCACTATTATTGATTGTTGGTTTTTCTATCTCTATATGATTCGCTTTTGCTTCCATAATATATTCATTTGTCTTCACTTCACTCCCCATCACATTGGACAACAAATTAGAAAAGAAAATAGTTTCATAATGACATTTTAAATAAGCCATCTTATATGCAATAACAGAATAAACAACAGAATGAGATTTATTAAATCCAAAACTAGCAAAATTTAAAATTAAATCAAATACTTTTTTTGCTTGAGAAAGAGAATGACCTCTTTCCACACTTTTCTTAATAAATTTATCTTCTTCTGCTTTTAATAAATCTACTTTTTTCTTACTCATAGCTCTGCGCAAAATATCAGCCTCTCCTAAAGAATATCCTGCATAAACATTAGCCACTTGCATAATTTGCTCCTGATAAATTAAAAAACCATAGGTGTTCTTTGTTATTTCTTGAAAAGATGAATCAAGATAAGATATTTTTTCTTCACCATGCTTACGCTTAATATAAGAATCAATGTTTAAAGCTGCCCCAGGACGAAAAAGAGCAATAGCAGCAAAAATGTCTTCGAAAGTATTTGGCCTTAACTTTCTTAAAAAATTCCTCATACCAGCCGACTCAAACTGAAATATTCCACAAGTATTAGCTGTTTCAAACAGCTTCAAAGTTTCAATATCATCTAAAGGAATTTTATTAAAATCTATTTCTTTATGATGAATTTCTTTTATGTCTTTTAAAATATTATCAATCAAGGTAAGATTTTTTAACACTAAAAAATCCATTTTTAATAAACCAAGATCTTCTAAATATTCCATCGAATAGGAAGTGAGATAAATATTATCGGCCTTTACTAAAGGAATAACTTCATCCAAATCTATTCTACTCATAACGATTCCAGCGGCATGAGAGGAAGTATGTCTAGGAAATCCCTCCAATTTTTTAGCTATTTGAAACATTGTTGTTAAATTCGTATCACTATCAATTCGCACCCGAAAAGCTTCGTTTTTTTGATACAATTCTTCTAATCCATCTTTCGACATACTTGGAATAAATTTACAAAGAGAATCAACTTTATAAATAGGAATGTTTAAAACTCGCGATACATCTCTAATAACTTGTTTAGCGGCCATAGTACCAAAAGTAATAATTCCACTAACACGTTTTTCTCCATATTTTTCTTTTACATATTCGATAACTAAATCCCTTTTATCGTCCGGAAAATCAGTATCAATATCAGGCATAGTTTTTCTAGCAGGATTTAAGAATCTCTCAAACAACAATCCATATTTCAAGGGATCAATCTCCGTTATTCCTAAAGAATAAGCAACTAAACTACCAGCCGCACTTCCCCTTCCTGGACCAACTAAAATTTTATTCTTCTTGGCAAAACGAATAAAATCATATACAACTAAAAAATAGTTAGAAAAACCCATTTGGTTAATAATTTTTAATTCATATAGAAGCCTTTCTTTATAGACATCTGATACCTCTCCATCTAACCTTTTCTTTAAACCAACTCTACACAAATCAAAAAGGTATTTTTGAGGATTAGAGCACTCATATATTGGTAATAAATTTTCAGGTTTAGGAAAAACAACATGACAAGAATCAGCTATTAAAAATGTTTGTTTTAATCCCTCTTCACTACTCAATTCTTCAATAGAATTAATATATAATTCGTGATTCAAAATATCATAAGAAACATTTTCATTAATCATTTTTCCATCTCGAATTCGATACAAATAAGACAACATTTCAGAATCTTTTTTTACTTTATATAAACTTTCTCGAAAAAAAACAATACTTTTAGTAATAATTCGAGCATCTTTTTCTTCTTCTTTATTTGCATACCCTAAAAACAAATCTAAATAAATATTTCCCAGTTCCTCATATTTTTCTCTATATAAGAATGGTAAAATAGCGATAACATTTTTATTATAATTTTTTAAATCAGAAATAGTTACTTTTCTCTCACTTTGTATTGTGGATAGCTTAATTAAACTCTGATACCCTCTATAATCTTTAGAAAACAAAACTACAAAAAAATCATCTAATTGAAGTTCTAAACCAACAATGGGTTTTATACCTTCACTTTGACATTTTTTAATAAAAAACATGGTTGCATACATATTACTATCTGTAAGAGCTATTTGTGAGATGTTTTTTTCTTTAGCAAACAAAATTAATTCATCAACCTTTAATAAACTTGATAATAAAGTATAATTACTCTTATTATATAAAGGAATATACATAAAAACACCTCCAACTTTATTTTATCATAGAATCATGTTTTTTATAAACAAAACAGAAATGATTTTATTTGACTTTCTTACCGTTTTATGTTAAGGTTATTAAGCAAATGAAAAAAAAGCCAAAGGAGGGAATAACATGGCTGTAAATATTTCAAAAAGAAGAGGAAATGTAAAAAACAAAAGATCTCATGCCTTAAACGCTACAAAAGCTTGGCAAAAGACAAATACACAAGTTCATATAAATGAAGACGGAACTAAAGTTAGACTTTCAGTAAAAGAAATTAGAACTATAAAAAAGAACGAAAAAGCTGCTTAATTGCAGCTTTTTATTTTTATTGGCAAGTAAAACCTTGAGCAACCATATCGCCTTGAATCACCGATTTCTCAGTATCTACTAGATACTCAACTTTTGTTGAAAAATGAGTTTGTTGTACTTGTGGTAATTTTGTTAAGTCCAATTTCAATAAATCAACTTTTACAGTTGCTGTTAATTGAGTCAAATCTTGATTCGGTATAACAGTAATACTATATCCATCTAATTGGTTTAAAAAAGATTGATATCCTATTGAATAATTCTGCATTGTTTGATTAGCAACAGAATTGCCTACAATCGCATTTATAGAAAAAACTTTTGTAAAGCCAATTAATTTATTATCTTTAAAATTATAAGAAATATCATACACAGTATCTGTACCATCAGAATTGTTTAAAACTATCTTAGAACATTTCAATTCATTTAAAGAAGAATTATCTATCTTTTTCTTATCCTGAATTGTCCTTTTCTGTATCTTTGTCTCCTTACTTTTTAAAGTTTCTATAGCGCCAAAAGACATTCCAATCATTAAGAAAAATACACCTATAATCCCTACAATAATAGCTGGTTTCTTACTAGTGCGCTTTTCAATCCTAGCTATTTCTTGTACATCTTTTAAATTTAAGACCTGAGTTTCTTGTAATTCCTGTGAAGACATCTGTGCCCTCCTAGCCATCTCTGGGGTAACTTGTCTAATTTGTTGATTTTGCATATTTCTACCCATCACATCCACCTCTATCTTAATTACATTATAACAACTAAATACACAAAATGACAATATAAAAATAATATTTTTAGATATTTTCAATATTGAGGAGAAAGTACAATAGTAAAAAATAAAGATGAAATATTAAATTTTAGCAAACAAAAGAAAAAAAAGTCTGAGTCTTTATATAATAAAGACTCAGACTGTTATCATTTTACTACCTGTTTTTATCTTACAAAAATTCTTTTATCAATAATCTGAAATAATTATTTCTAGTTATTTTTATTTCTGGCATCATATTTTTTACGCTCTTCAGTATTTAAAATACGTTTCCTAAGTCTTATATTATTTGGTGTTATTTCAACAAGTTCATCAGAATTTATATATTCAAGTGCATACTCTAAAGTTATTTTACGAGGACGATCTAAAACGACCGTATGATCACTACCAGCTGCTCTCGTATTCGTTAATTGTTTTCCCTTTACAACATTTACAGCCAAGTCATTATCACGATTACATTCGCCGACAATCATTCCCTCATATACCTCTTCTCCAGGCTCTATAAACATCGTACCACGATCCTCCAAATTACCAAGAGAATAAGCGGTAGCATTACCATTTTCCATAGAAACCAAAACACCAAGTTTCCTTTCACCTATTACGACATTTTCATATGGGAAATATTCTTTAAAAGAGTGATTCATAATACCATAACCTTTAGTCAAAGTCATAAAATCTGTTGAAAAACCAATTAATCCTCGAGAAGGTATAGTATAAAGCAATCTTACCTGATTTTCAAAGGTAGACATATTATCCATCTTTCCTCCACGAATTCCTAATTGTTCAATAATGCTTCCAACACTATCTTCAGGAACTTCAATTTGCAACTCTTCATATGGCTCATATTTTACACCATCAATTTCTTTTATAATAACGCTAGGTTTAGAAACTTCTAATTCAAATCCTTCTCTTCTCATATTTTCAATCAAAATTCCTAAATGTAACTCACCACGACCACTTACTAAAAAAGATTCATTAGTAGCCTGCTCCACTCTTAAAGAAACATCTTTTTGAGTTTCACGAATTAATCTTTCTTCAATTTTTCTAGCTGTTACAATTTTTCCGTCCCTTCCAACCATTGGAGAAGAGTTTGTTCCAAATGTCATTTGAAGAGTTGGTTCATCAATATGTAAAGGAGGTAGTGGTAAAATATTGTCATTATTGCAAATAGTTTCTCCGACAGAAATATCAGCAAGTCCAGCTATAGCAATAATGTCACCTGCTTCAGCTTCTTCTACTTCAATTCGATTATACCCATAATATCCAAATAGTTTCTGAATTCTAAACTGTTTTTTTGTTCCATCTAATCTACAACAAGTAACCATCTCACCCACTTTAATTTTTCCATTATGTACTCTTCCAACACCTATTCTTCCAACAAATTCATTATAATCTAATAAAGCTGGTTGAAATTGCAATGGAGCCTCAGCATCACCTGTTGGCGAAGGAATAATCTCAATAATTTTATCCAATATTTCACTAAATCCAGGCGTTTGAGTAGATAAATCATCAGACAAAGAGCAAGTATTATTAATAGCAGATGCATAAATAACATCAAAATCAAGCTGATCTTCATCTGCACCTAATTCAATAAATAAATCTAAAATTTCATCGACCACTTGGCTACATCTAGCACTTGGCTTATCAACTTTATTAATAACAACAATAGGCTTAACTCCTGCCTCAAAAGCTTTCTTCAAAACAAATCTAGTTTGTGGCATTGCCCCTTCATATGCATCAACAACTAAAATAACGCCATCAACCATATTCATAATACGCTCTACTTCTCCACCAAAGTCAGCATGTCCAGGAGTATCCAAAATATTAATTCTTACTCCTTTATAATCAAGCGCCGTTGTTTTTGCCAAAATTGTTATTCCGCGTTCCTTTTCTAAAGCATTAGAATCCATCGAAACATTGGAAACATCTTCGTTATCACGAAACATTCCTGAATGTTTTAAAATCCCATCAACTAAAGTCGTTTTTCCATGATCTACATGAGCTATAATTGCTACGTTTCTTTTTTGCATACATATACACCTCTTTATACGTCGCTACTCATTATAACACATAATGACCAAAAATACTAGAAATTTCTATTTTTTACGATTAAATGTTTTTCTTTTCTTATTTTTTTATAAAAAAAACTAGCAATAAAAAGAATAATCAAAAATCTAATAGGAGTTTTTAAATAACCAACATAAGTCTTTAATATAATCCAATTTTCCCCCAAAGCATAACCAAAATAAACAAATACTAATGTCCACGGAATTGACCCAATTGTTGTATAAACTAAAAATTTTAAAAAAGACAGTCTCATAATTCCAATAGGTAAAGAAATAAGAGTTCGAACAATTGGAAAATTTCTTCCAATCAAAGCTGATAGCATTCCATATTTATTAAACCAAGAATCACTTTTTTCAATATCTTCTTCTTTCATAAAAAAATATTTTCCATATTTTTTAATAAAAGGCTTACCTCCAAAATACCCCATAAAATATATAGCAATAGCACAGAATACACTACCAAGCAAACCAATTATAAAAGCTCCCCAAAAGGAAAAAATACCTTTTCCCGCTAAAATACCTCCAGTTGCTAAAATCAATTCACTTGGAATAATAATAATGACAGCCTCTAAAACCATTCCGAAAAACATTCCAAAATATCCATAACTACTAATCAAACTAATTACAAAATTTGCCATATAATCACCTAATAAAGTATATGACAAACTTTTTCATTCAAAACAAAAAACTGCATAAAACAACTTTTAATTATCTATCAAATCTTCGATATAATCTTTTAAAGAATCATATTCATTCTTTTCTAATGCATCTAATTTTTTATGATGATTTTTCATAACAGCACCATTAAATTCTTTTAACATTTCATAATCATTATCATTATCACCAACAACATAAAGATAATGATAATCTAATTTTTCAATATTAAATAACGTCTTCAAAGCATTTTTTTTATTAACGCTTTTATGAATAATATTAATATGAGTTCGGCTAGCATAAATATAAACATCTGCTATTTTTTTTATCTTCTCAATAATCTGCTGTTGTTTTTTTTCATTACCGCAATTAATGACAATTTTAACACAATCCCCATAATATTCTGTATGGTTATAACCATCATCTAAATAATAATCCCAATGATTTTCTTTAATAGCTGAAACAATTTTTTCAACTTCTTCTATTTCTAATAGAATAGTATCTAAACAATAATCCATATTATTAAATATCTTAGCTCCATCTTCACATATTAAATAAGTATAAGGAATATCTTCTTCTATTAATATTTTTTTTAAATCTGTATAATTTCTACCAGTTATAATACAAAACATATTTCCAAGAGAAACAAACTTTTTAATAGTTTCTATATTCTTTCTTGTTATTTCTTTATCATCTAAATAAATTGTATTATCAAAATCACTTGCTAAGATTTTCATTAAATCACCTACTGTTAGTATAAATTAATTTATTACAAATAAAAAGTGTAAAACAATATTAGTTTACACTTTTATAAGAAAAACACATGATTTTTTCTATGTATTTTTATTTAAATATCCCTTTAAAAATAGAATTCAATCCTTTATTAATAACTTTGGTACTAGCAGAATTAAACACTTTTCGACCTAATTTATATTCGATAGAATTCTTCTTTTTTCTTTCTTCCTCACGTTTTTTCTTTTCTTTTAGTCTTTCCTCTTCTCTTTTAGATTTTTCCTCTAACTTAGCTTGCTTTTCTGCCTCTTTTTCTGCCATTTCTTGCTCATATTTCTCTCTTATTAATTGATTAATTTCCTCTATTTCCTCATAAGCAGATTTTCTTTCTACCGCCTCTTCGGGATATTTATTTAGAAGCGATGAGTTATTAATAATTCTATTTCTTGAAATTTCATCAATTGAGCCCATTTTACTTTGTGGTGGAAGAATAATGGCTTTTTGTACTACTTCTGGTTCACCATTTTCATTTTGAAAACTAATTAAAGCCTCTCCCGTGCCCAAACTAAGAATAGCATCATATGTATTAAATTCTGGATTAACCCTAAAAGAATCAGCAGTTGCCTTAACTGTTTTTAATTCAGTTGGTGTATAAGCCCTTAATGTATGTTGAACTCGATTACCTAACTGAGCAATTATTTCATTTGGAATATCTGCTGGAGATTGAGATATAAAATATAATCCAATACCCCTAGATCGAATTAATCGAACAATTTGAACAATTCTTTTTAAACGATATGGAGCTATATCCTTAAACAATAAATGCGCTTCATCAAAGAAAAATACTACCTTTGGTTTATCCAAATCGCCAACTTCAGGCATTTTACTATATAGTGTTGTTAATAACCACAATAAGAATGCTGCAAATAAATCAGGAGATTCAAATAATTCCACAGCATGTAAGATATTAACATATCCTTTACCATCAGCATCTACACCAATAAAATCATTGATATCAAGTTCTGGTTGTCCAAAAAACTTATCTCCTCCTTGGTTTTCTAATGCCAATAAGCATCTTTGAATAACTCCTACTGTTTGAGGTGTTACATTACCATAGCTTGTCGTAAATTGTTCCCTATTGTCACCTACATATTGAAGTAATAATCGTAAATCCTTAATATCATCTAATTCCCATCCATTATCTTTTGCTATTTTAAAGACTACTGTTAAAACACCTTCTTGAGCCTCTGATAATCCTAGCATCATTGACAATATTTCTGGCCCTACTGAATCCAATGATGTCCTTATTGGATGTCCATTAACTCCAAATAAATCCCAAAATCTTACAGGAAAAGATTTATACTCAAAATCTTCAACGCCAAGCTTTTTCAATCTACTATCCAATGATTCACTAGCTTCTCCCATTAAAGCTGTACCTGCCAAATCCCCTTTAACATCTGCTAAAAACACTGGAATTCCTGCATCTGAAAAAGACTCAGCCATTACTTTAGAAGTTATTGTTTTACCAGAACCACTAGCACCAGTAATTAAACCGTGTCTATTTGCCTTATCTAGCAAAACAAATAACTCTTTATTTCCATTTTTACCAACAAGTATTTTATTATTTTTATACATAAGATACCTCCTTAATTCATTGTACCAAATTTCTTACGAAAAGTCTTTAGTTTGATATAAAAAAGAAAACTGATATGTTAATATAATTAACAAGTTAAAAAATACAAATTTTGGTTATAAACATAAATTTTCATTAAATGAAATTTACAACTTTATCTTCAAAAATCAAGTACAATAATTTTATATCACACTCTAGAAGTTTTAGATTTTTCTTTTGGTACTGGATCATATCCACCATTACAAAAGGGATTACATCGCAATATCCGTTTAATTCCCATCAAAAAACCAACAATTCCAAATCGCTTTACTGCTTGTTTCATATATTCGGAACAAGTTGGTTGAAAACGACACATAGAATGAGTGAATAATGGTATTTTTTGATAAATTTCAATTATTTTAATAAAAAAGTTTCTCATAGTTCTCTCCACTCTTATTGTATCAATTTATAAAACAAAAAAACAAGGAAAATCGTTTCCTTGATTAAGTATTATTTTTATCTATTTCTTCTTTTTCACCATGAGAATCCTCTTTTTTTGAAGATTTATCCTTATTACTCAAGGTAATAACTTCCTTATTCTCTGCAACTTGCTTTTTTACTGATTGAACAATTCCACTAATACCTAATAAAGTAAAAATAACAGATATAACATAATCTCTTATTATGGTACCAACAAAATCTGCTGATTGATACATATAAATAAAGTTTTCAATATTAATTGGTATATCTACTTTAATCAATAAACAAAGTGGAATTATAACAAATGTTGCAATAGTAATAGATATTAATGAAATAGCAATTATAATAATTGGAAATTTATTGTCAACTTTTCCTTTAAATAATTGATATCCTTTAACAACAGCAGAACCAATAATAATAGCAAGTAACGATAACATCATCCCCCCATAAAGATACATTAATATCCATGGAATAGTAGCAACTAGCCCACCAATTAATCCTCCAATAATCCCTTTAAAATAATCTTTCATAAAACACCTCAAATTAATTCTAACACAAAAATAAAAAAAGACACAAATTATTTACTTATGGAGAATTGTCATCTGTAAAACTACAAATAATAGATACCAGCAATATTCAAAAAAATAAAGTATTAATTAAAATTATTGAAAGAGCTTTTTTTCTACTTTATTAATCTCCTTTTCAATTATAAATATCATTTGAAATAGAAGCATAAAAGGTATATACTCAAATTAATGTAGAAAGGAATTTAAGTATGACTGATAATGAAAATCAATTCCAAAAAAACAATAATGAAATAGACAAACCAAATAATAATATACAAGCACCAATAATAAATAAACCTATAGATTTACCAATAAAAAAAGAAAATTCCCCAAAAAAGACACCTTTATTTACCATAACAATAATAATTTCTTTATTGATAATCATAGGACTAATATTTATTAGTAGCAAAGTATTTATAAATAAAAAACCTAATAAAAAAACAGATAGTAATAGCAATATCAATGTAAAAAATAACACAAAAGAACAGAGCAATGATAACAAATTAAAAATACTAATAGCCGGTGCAGAAGTTCCAGAAGATTTTAAAATTTTAGTACCAATTGCATTAAATAATTATATAAATGAAAATAGCATAAATTGTAATGAAGAAAAATCAAAGGGAGCATTATTTAATGGAAGCTATATTGAAGCAAAAAGTAATATTAGAGAATATGGTATATATATGCCATGCGACTTTCTTAGCAGTGTAAAAGTACTTTTATCAACGGAAAATGCCCAAGACGGAGTCATTGTAATAATGTCCGCAAAAGAAATGCAAAAACCAGAAACAATAGAACTATTAAGCATAGTAAATAAAGCAAATATTGAAAAAATAGTAATATACATCAAGGATGGACAAGAAATATCGGATAAAAATATACTAGCAAAAACAGAAAAAGAAATCCGCAATTTAATAGAAAAATATGGATTTGATAAAGAAAAAACACCCATCACTACTAATGTAAAAGATATTATATCTTTATTAGATAAATGGCTACCAAACCCCCCAAAAATTGAAGAGCAACCATTTCTAATGCCAATCGAAGATGTATTTGAAATTACTAATCAAGGTACTATTGTTACAGGAAGAATTGAAAATGGTTCCATTAAACCTAATGATAAAATGGAAATTATTGGATTTGGTTCAGCGCAAAAAACGAATGCACTAAGCCTTCAAGCTTTTCGTAAAAAATTAGATTATGCAGAAGCAAAAGACAACGTAGAAATTGTATTAAAAGATATTCAAAAAAATGACGTTATTAGAGGTCAAGTTTTAGCAACCCCAGGATCTATTTCATCATATAAAAGTTTCCAAGCAACCATATATCTTTTAACAGCTGAAGAAGGTACCATTATTTCTCATAGTATTCCCAAAAATTATCAAACAAATTTTTATTTTAGAACAACAGACATAAAAGGAACAATTACTTTAAAACAAGACCGAGAACAATTAAATATAGGAAGCTATTCTGATATAAGTGCAACTTTAGAAACAAATGTTGCTATGAAAAAAGGGGACAGATTTTCTCTTCGCGAAAATGGAAAAACAATTGGTATTGGAATTGTTAATAAAACAAATAATTAAAAAAGGGTAAAATAAATTTTGTCATATGTCTTCCTTTTAGAAGACATTTTTTTGATATAATTTACCTATAAAAAATAGATATTAATAAGCTTATTCTTGAACTAAAAGTCATATTATAGATAATTCTAAATTTAATGGAAATAAGCTTGTCATTTCTGAAAATAAACATAATTATAAACAAAAGATATTATTGAAAATTACTAGTCAAAATATAAGAATTTATTTAATCTCGTAGAGCAAATGCTAATAAAAAATTTTAAAGATACTAAAAATAAAATAGATAAAAGTGAATCTATCATCTATCAAAGCTGATTACTAACAAAAGTTTATTTTTTAAAAAAGAGACTTAATTGTCATTTTGTTATGAAAGAAATATTATTTTGGTATTTTTTGAAATCTAAATCTCTAATAAAAAAAACCAACACTCATCTGAAATGCACCCTTCTGGGTAGACATTAATAAAAAAACTAGTTTTATGATAAAATACACTTTCGAAAGGAGGTGTATTTTCTTATGGCTAAAAAAGGACAAA